>QNFD01000001.1 GCA_003645435.1 Gammaproteobacteria bacterium
CGGGATCTGATCGATTCATCGTATCGTCTCGAGGGCAGGGAACTGGATAAGTACCGGGAGAGTGCCGGTGAAGGGATATTTCGTTTGTCGGTTGGACTCGAAGACGCGAGCGATTTAATCACCGATCTGGAACAGGTGTTGTAACCGCCCTATTACACCAGGACATGGACAACCTTGTTCGTGCTCACTCGACCTGTGCCGCGATTTCACGGTTAACCTGCCAGTAACCTTCACCCTTATACTTCACCCGCTGACCCGTCCAGGCATGCAGTGCGGGCAAGGCGTGGAATGGAATCGAGGCGAGGTAATGATGCTCGGCGTGGTAAGGCATATTCCAGGCAAGAAAATTGACCAGCGGAACGGTATAGGTAGTTCTCGAGTTTTGCAGCATATTGTCGCTGAAATCACAGCCATTGTGCTCGGCGAGCAGGAACAGGCGTAAAAAAGGCTGACCGATTAATAATGGCAAAATCCAGTACCACCAGAACCAGGCATTAGAAGCCAGCAGGCTAAAAATCAACACTACCAGGTAGGCGAAGAAATGCCAGCGGGCCTCCATAATGATTTTTTGATGATGCCTCTGCTCCAGATAGGGTTCATCGACAATAGCCCTGGCGTGCCGGTAAATTGTTCGGATATTGCTCCACCACAGCGGTAAACCGCTAATATGCAACAGTAGCGAGCGACGCGTATAGGGTTTTTTACCGATCAGTTCCGGATCGCGTTCCCGATCCTGGGTGTAGCGATGATGAGCGTAGTGAAAGTTGCGAAAATACTGGTATGGCAATAGCAATACCAGACCGATGCAGGCTGCAACAACATTGTTTAGCCAACGGCTCTTAAAAGCAGTGTAGTGAATGGTTTCGTGTAGAGGCGCAAACAGGAAGGTTAAAACCAGCGCATAGGCGACCAGAGCCGGCAACATCAAAATAGTGTCCCAGGCCAGGGCAAGTGCCATACCCGTCAGTATCAAAATACCCAGGTGCCCCCCCAGTTGAACCAGGCCCTTATAATCGGATCGCTTGCTTAACTGCCGGATTATTTCCCTGTCGAGAAGGTCACTTTCGTCTTTATTCATTTCGTCGAGGTGCTGGCAGAAGTGCTATTTTAGCAGTACGGGGACAGCGAGGCATTATCGTTTTGAATATTGCTAAATCAAATACAAAAAAAAGCACGACCCGGAGGCCGTGCTATTAACAAAACTACGAACTTGCTCAGATCCAGTAAACAAAAATAAACAGTCCCAGCCAGACCACGTCTACAAAGTGCCAGTACCAGGCTACCGCTTCAAAGCCAAAATGATTTTCCGGAGTGAAATGACCTTTCATCGCGCGAATCAGGATCACCGTAAGCATGACAGCACCCATGGTCACGTGGAAACCGTGGAAGCCGGTTAACATGTAAAACGTGCTGCCGTAAATGCCCGAGTCGAGACGCAAATTAAGCTCCGAGTATGCATGCGAGTATTCCAAAGCCTGCAAACCGACGAACAGGAAGCCGAGAAAAACTGTCGCAAACAGCCAGTACACCAGCCATACACGATCCTGCCGCTTGAGCGCGTGGTGCGCCAGTGTCACGGTCAATCCAGACGTTAACAGGATTGCGGTATTCAGTGCAGGCAGACCCCAGGCCCCCATTGCTTGTTTCGCGACCTCGAAGTTTTCCGCCATCGGCACCGCAATCAGTGGCCAGGTGGCTTCGAAATCCGGCCATAACAACCAGGCCGTTGCGTCATTGTTGGAAGCACCGCCAAGCCACGGAATGGCGTACATGCGGGCATAAAATAATGCTCCAAAAAAAGCCGCGAAGAACATGACTTCCGAAAAGATAAACCAGCCCATGCCCCATCTGAAGGACATATCGACCTGCTTGTTGTAACGACCATCAATGCTCTCATTGATGACCTGACCAAACCAGCCATATATCATGAAAATCACTATCGCGATTCCCAGTAACATCATGGTTATTTCTGCACCATGCAGGAACCGGGCGAATCCGACAACAGTTGTGGTCAGGCCAATGGAGCCCACGATAGGCCAATGGGTAGGGCCCGGGATATAATAATCATCTGCTGATGCTGTACTCATGATTCGTCTCTCTTTTTACTCTGAATTCGTGTGCCAGTTAGATTCTGTCTCAACCCCTTTCGACACTGAAAAAGGTATAAGACAGTGTAATCTGTTCAATATTCTCCGAGATAGCACTATCGATTATAAATCGTAACGGCATATCTCGACTTTCAAACCCTGCCAGTTCCTGCTTCGTAAAACAAAAGCATTCAGTCTTATTAAAATGCTCCGCCGCAAGCCCCGGTGATACACTCGGAATTGCCTGCCCGGTAGTTGGCTGATCAACCGTGTTCCTGACCCGGTAGATTGCCTCGTACAACTTGCCTGGGTGAACTTCCATTTTTTTCACCGCCGGCTCAAAACTCCAGGGCAGTCCGGCATTTGTACTAGCCAGGAAACGAACCTCTATTGTTCTTGAGAGATCGACCCGGTTTGCATCGATTGTCGAAGCCTCTACGCGCCCGGTTTTACCATTGATCCCGGTGATGTCACAAAATACATCGTATAGCGGCACTAATGCAAAACCAAATCCGAACATCAGCACCGGTATCAAACTTAACTTGAGTGCTGTCGACTTCATCCAAACTTACCCCACACAAACGTGGCAACGAAAAATGTTGCCGCAATCAGCAGATGCGCAATCACGATAAGCCAGAGCCGTCGCTTACGATCTTGTGCCGACCCCCTGCTTTGCTCTTGCTCTTGCATCGTCTGCGCCACTAGACCAGGGTTAATAATCATTCCAATAGGTTATTTAACTTCGGGCGCTACGGTAAAACTATGGTATGGCGGCGGCGAAGGCAGTTGCTCGAATTCCAGTCCGGTTGCTCCTTCCCAGACTTTACTACTGGCCTTTTCACCGCCTTTGATAGTTTGAATGACGATATACAGGAAAAATATCTGTGCGAGACCAAAGGCAAAACCACCCAGACTCGAAATCATATTAAACTCTGCGAACTGCAATGAGTAATCCGGAATACGCCGCGGCATACCGGCCAGACCGACAAAATGTTGTGGGAAAAACAATACATTTACCGCGATAGTAGACCACCAGAAATGAATCTTACCGTGAGTTTCGTTGTACATGTGGCCGGTCCACTTCGGCACCCAGTAATAAAACGCAGCAATAATGGAATACAGCGCTCCGGTTACCAGCACATAGTGGAAGTGCGCGACCACGAAATAGGTATCGTGATATTGCGTATCAACCGGCGCCACGCCCAGCATCAGGCCGGAGAAGCCGCCAATGGTGAACATGACAATGAATCCCAGGGCCCACAACATCGGTGTTTCGAAAGTCATCGAACCTTTCCACATCGTGGTTACCCAGTTGAATACCTTAACCCCGGTAGGAACCGAAATCAGGATGGTCGCATACATGAAATACAACTCTCCCGCAACCGGCATGCCGGTGGTAAACATGTGATGCGCCCATACCATGAAAGAAAGAATTGCGATGGATGCGCTCGCATACACCATCGAGCTGTAACCAAACAATTTCTTACGAGCGAAAGTAGGCACGATCGCAGAGATGATACCGAAGGCCGGTAAAATCATGATGTACACTTCAGGATGACCAAAGAACCAGAATATGTGCTGGAACATGACCGGATCACCGCCGCCGGCGGCATCAAAAAATGAAGTACCGAAATGACGATCGGTTAACATCATCGTAACAGCACCGGCGAGTACCGGCATAACCGCGATCAACAGGTAGGCGGTGATCAACCAGGTCCATACGAACAGCGGCATTTTCATTAAGGTCATGCCGGGAGCGCGCATATTAAGAATGGTCGCGATTATGTTGATCGCGCCCATGACCGACGAGATACCCATCAAATGTACCGCAAAAATAAAGAAATCCGTGGTATCTGGTGCGAAGGTAGTCGATAACGGCGCATAAAAAGTCCAGCCAAACGCCGGCGCGCCACCTTCCATAAACATCGTTGACGACAACATCGCGAAGGCAAAAGGCAGTATCCAGAAACTCCAGTTATTCATTCTCGGCAATGCCATATCCGGCGCGCCTATCATCATTGGAACCAGCCAGTTGGCAAGGCCCACAAAGCCGGGCATGATCGCGCCGAAAACCATGACCAGGCCATGCATGGTAGTCATCTGGTTGAAAAAATGGGGTTCAACAAATTGCAGGCCGGGTTGAAACAACTCGAGTCGAATCACCATTGCCATGCTGCCGCCAAATAACAACATGGTAAATGACAACCACAGATACAAGGTGCCGATGTCCTTATGGTTGGTAGTGGTAACCCAACGCATTAGCCCCCTGGCCGGACCATGATCATGATGGTCGTCGTGTTCGTCATGCAGTGTCGCAGTTTCCATTTAAATCCCCTTATCGTGCATTCTTGATAGCAGATGGCTGAACCATGTCACCCACGCTATTACCTAAACTGTTTCTTTCGAATGTAATAACCGCCGCCAGATCAATATCGTTGAGCTGCGTTTTATAAGCAGCCATCGCGGTGCCGGAGCGGCCGTTCATTACAACATTCATATGTTCGGCGGCATCTCCAGTCGCAATCGGACTATTGGTCATCGCCGGAAAGGCACCCGGAATGCCGGCACCAGTGGCGCCATGGCAGACCGCGCAGTTGGCTTTATAAACAGTTTCGCCCTGTGTGAGTAAATCCTGCAGCGACCATTCCTGGCTCGCTTGCGCGGCAACTTCAGCGGCTTCGGCTTTCTTGCCAGCTAGCCATTGTTCGTATTCATTTTGAGTGACAGCCTCGACTACAATCGGCATGAAACCATGGTCCTTACCGCAAAGTTCGGCACATTGACCGCGGTAGGTACCTGTTTCTTCTATAATCGCCCAGGAGTCATTAATAAAACCAGGTATAACGTCTTGTTTTACCGCGAATTCGGGTACCCACCAGGCGTGAATGACATCATCGGAATGAAACAGAAAACGTATTTTTTTATTAATCGGCAAGACGATTGGATTATCGACTTCGAGCAGATAATTTTCATTGCCTGTCGGATCCTTTACCACGTCCCGACTGCTTTGTGCGAGCGCACTGATGATCTGAACATCTTCGTCGATGTAATTGTATTTCCATTTCCACTGGATGCCGGTGACCTCGAGGTTGATATCGGCATTGGTTTTGGCGTCCTCCAGCCTCAGCAGAGTTCCTGTTGCCGGAACCGCCACCGCAATCAGGACAAGCAGGGGACCAATGGTCCAGAAAATTTCGACCATCGTGCTTTCGTGGAAATGTGCAGCGACGGCACCGCGGGATTTCCGGTGAAAAATAATCGACCAGCCCATTACGCCGAATACGAGCACGCCGATCACCACGCATATCCACAGCACAAGCATGTGCAGGTCGAACAGTTCCTGGCTGATAGGTGTGACCCCCTGGGTCATGTTCAATTGTAATTCAGCATGCGCCGCTGATATAAACAGAATTGATAACACGCCAACCAAAGCAGCAGACAAACGCCCGGACAACTTGTTGAAAGTCATTGATTAACCCCCTCAATCATACTTTACCCACGGATTTAGAATTAACTGCTGGGGTAAAGAATGCCGGTCTTCATGCCGGTCTTTAAAATTAAAAACTTCCCCCCAGACTATGCTGCCCAGACGGCTCTGAAAATCAGCCACGAATTATACAGTCTTTCAATTGAAACGCTAGCGCATCCTTAGTCGGAATTAGAGGGCTACCAGGCACATGAACAGGTAAAATAAAACCAGATCACGCCAGCCTATCGAACGATTGGGCGACAATACCAATCGATAACCTTGCGAGCCATTGAATTTATCGATATTAATCATATTTGGATTACAATACACGCATTCAACCTGCAAATATCAGCAGGCAAATCTGCCATTAATCATACAGCAAGAGGGCAATCACGGTGAAAAATTTGGCCGACAATGGCGATGAAAGCATTCAGATCAGTTTCTGGCAACTTTTACTAAGTACAATGTCAGCATTTATTGGAGTGCAGAGTAACGCCAATCGAGAGAGAGATTTCACGCACGGCAAGATTTCTCATTTTATCGCAATCGGATTGCTATTCGGGCTGGTATTTGTCTGCACAATTGTCGGTGTCGTGCAGATAGTGATGCATGTCACCGGGAGTTAAAGCAGGTATCCTCGAATAAACAGCCGCGCGTAATGATCGACCAGCAGAAAAGCAAATAACAGGCTGAGGTAAAATATCGAATAGCCGAAAGTTTTCATCGCAATCACATCGGGCTCCTTCTCCCTGTATAGTTTGATCGCGTAGAACAGGAAACCCACGCCGAGTGCGATAGCGCCCGCAAGATAGATCAATCCGCTCATTTGAATCACAAATGGCATCATGGTGACGACAAAAAGTAAAATCGTGTACAGCAATATCTGAATCTTGGTGAACTCCACACCGTGAGTCACCGGCAGCATCGGAATATCGGCTTTCGCATATTCTTTACGGCGACGAATCGCCAGCGCCCAGAAATGCGGCGGCGTCCAGATAAAGATAATCAGAAACAACAACAGCGCCTCGGTTTCGACATGGCCCGTGACCGCGGTCCAGCCCAGCAAAGGCGGTGCGGCCCCCGCCGCTCCGCCGAGCACAATATTTTGCGGGGTGGCGCGTTTCAGGTACATCGTATAAATCAGCGCATACCCGACCAGCGAGAAAAAAGTCAGCACCGCGGTGAGTAAATTAACAAATACCACCAACATCAAAATGCCCAGTGCACCGATCGACAGGGCAAAAATCAGCGCCTTTCCCTGACTCAACTCACCACTCGCCAAAGGACGATTTCTGGTTCGCTCCATGAGCCTGTCGATACGTTCGTCGACTATATGATTGATCGCGGCACCCGAAGCAGCCGCGAGCCCTATACCCAACAGGCCAAATACAAATATTTCGAGCGGTACGGCCCCATCGGACGCGAGCAACATCCCCACCATCGCGGTAAACACGATCAGGAATACCACTTTGGGCTTGGTTATCTGGTAATACTGCGACCAGGCAGCTACGGTCAATGTGCTCATAATCAGGTTCTGAGTTAGGCTGCCGCTTTATACCGGCTTTCTTCAATTAAATCAATCAAATGCATCATATCAGAATTGGCGCCGGGAATTCAGGCTAATCAGCCGATCTGCGATAACTTCATCAGCTTTTTAATATCCTCCAATACCCGGTAGTGATCAATTTCGGCTGGATAATACATCATGTAATTTTGATCCGGATCGACCAGGTAAAGTCCGGCTGTCGATCCCACCGGCTCGATGCCCTTGACCTGAAACTGTGCCAGCAATGATTCCTGGCCCTCGCCCGCTATGACAACCAGGTTTGGGTAATCGGTTAGATAGCCCTTTAGATCACCGTCAATAGCATGGGTACTGATTAATACATTTTGTAATCTTGACGTATCGCGTCCCAGCAGAGTTCTGATCTGGCGCATGTAGTAAAGGTTTGACCGGCATTGCTCAGTGCAGGCCGCACGCGTGAATAACAGAAATGACCATTTTTTACCGAAGCCATTGTCATAGCGAACCCCCGTTACTGATTCGAGTACCGGCCATTGTAATTTTTTTACCGGTTGCACAAGGGTTCCGTAATTCCCACTTTCAGGGCGGATATCAAAAACGTATAAAGCCATCCAGCCACCAATAAAGGGCGATAAAAATACAGCGACCAGGGCTATAAATTTAACCCGATACCAGAATAAATTATTTTTTTTCATTTTCATTTCGTAAATTCAACACCAAAAATAATATCAGCGATATCGCGCCAAATGCGAACCATTGCCAGGCATAGGCCCGGCTTTTTTCAGGCTTGAGCCAGACTGGATTCCACTCGCGCACGTAATGTCCCGGCTGCTCCGGACCCAACCATAAAATCAGCGGCAGCAGGCGTCCATCAAATTTCTCCTGCATAGATTCGATATCGATAAATGGAACTAGCTGGGGCCAACTGTCCTGTAACGAGACCTGCCCCATACGAAACGGGTCCTCACCCGGTATACTGGCTATTCCCCTGACGATACCCGGCATAGCAGGTAACTCTATAGCCGGTAATCTCTCCCGGGAATTTCCCACCGTGATCCAGCCACGGTTAACCAGTACGATATCCTCACTGTCCGATAGCTCAAAAGGCGATAACACATGGTATCCGGCACGACCATGATACAACTGATTATCCACCAGAATGGTTCGACGCTGGTCATAATTTCCGTGCAATTCCAGTTTCCGGAACTCGATATCCGCTAGCGCCCGGCGAATATTCACTCGCACATAGTCGCCCCCAAGCCGGGTTTCAAATTTCTGCTCTATCGAATCCTTGTAAGCCGCCCGCTCCAGTTGCCAGAGTCCGAGGCTGAAAAAAAGTGTGCAACCGGCAATCGTAATCAACGTCACCAGCCAGCCTGGCCTGAACTCACGCCTGAAAATAATCATATCGCGATCTTCTTATCTATCGAGTAAAATGGTTTCAGGCTACTCCCGACAAGCTGATTCATAATTGGATATTAACTTTACCGATGATTATTAAAATCATAATTTTACTGTTACTCGCACTAATACTTATCAGCCTGGGTGCCGGAATGTTCAGTCTGATCAAAGATCGCGGGGAAACGAATCGTACCGTAAAATTCCTGACCATTCGAATAGTATTGTCGATCGCATTGTTCGTACTGCTGGTGGTATCCTTTCTAATGGGCTGGATACAACCCCACGGATTGGTACCCCCGGCCTCATAGCACCCCCGGGTACTCGTCATGGTAGCCAGGCATGGCCATATACTACTTCGTAGCTGGCAATGAATTTATCGCCTTTATAGCCCAATTGTCGATAAGATTGCTCCAGTCGTCTCAGTTTTGCAGGCGTCATTAAGCCCTTGCTTCGATTTTTCTCGGCGTTACCGGCGCCGGTATTTTTCAGGTCTTCGAAAATCTGGCGAAACTCAGGGTATTCAAGGCGGATGGTTTCCGCATCGACCACCGGTTGCGAAAATCCGGCGACCATCATAGCGTCGCCTATATCGTGCATATCGATAAATTGATGCACATGTGGATTTCGATCGATCTCAAGCCAGCTCTCACGCAGCTCTTTCAAAGTATCCGGCCCAAATGTAGTGAACATTAGCAGGCTGCCACTTCGACCGATGCGGGTAAACTCGCGGAAGGTTCCGCTGAGATCATCTACCCACTGCAATGCAAGATTCGAGAACAGCAAATCAAAACTGTCATCGGCAAAAGGCATGCTTTCCATATCTGCATTTACAATTCGTTTCTTTCGTAACAATCCATACCGCGACCGTGCTTGCCGAAGCATCGAATACGCCAGGTCCAGGCTAACAATTTTGCTTTTCGGGTAAGTCTTTTGCAGGCTGTTTAGAGCTTTTCCAGTACCGCAGCCGATATCGATCACAGTGGCAGGCTGAAGGCGAATATACTGCAACCGATCTAACAACCTGTTCAGCACTTCTTCTTCCAATATAGCCGCATGATCGTAGCTTTTAGCTGCACGTTCAAAAGATTTTTTTATTGATGACTTATCAAGCCTGGGTGGGTTAAGCAAATCCAAGAATAAAACCTGAGGTGTTTAAATATTGATTAATAGCGATACCAGTGGACCAGCCAACAGGTTGGTCCAGATACGATAAAAACGCCACTTGCGCCGCGACGGTGATAGATTCTACCTGAATCTAGGTCCTAAGCTTAGGGATTTCTTGGGCTAGCCCCGGTTGGCGCCAGTTAACATGCCTGCGAAGTAGATTGTATTCTGATAGAGTGCAGACAAACTATCTGAAAACTAATTGCTAGATATGGTGAATACCCCCCTCATAACTGTAATCGGATTAATTCTGTTTGCCTACCTGCTGGGCTCGATTTCTTCAGCCATTTTATTAAGCAAGCTGATGGGGTTTACCGATCCCAGGAGCGAAGGCTCTAAAAATCCCGGCGCCACTAACGTACTCCGAATTGCCGGTAAAAAAGCGGCTTTTTTCACCCTCGTCGGCGACTGCCTGAAAGGGTTGATTCCAGTGTTAATTGCTCACTGGCTTAGCGGTGATGCTATCGTCATCGCACTGACTGGATTCAGCGCCTTCCTGGGACATTGCTATCCGCTGTTCTTCGGCTTCAAAGGCGGCAAGGGCGTGGCGACAGCCATCGCCGTCTGCGTGGGCTACGACTGGTTGATCGGTGTTTTTATTATCGTAATCTGGCTTTTATTTGCGAAGGTTTTCAAGATTTCATCGCTGGCTGCGATTGTAGCCTTTGCGACGTTGCCAGTGCTGGTCTATTGGCAGAATGGGTCCTGGCCGACGACCGCTGTATTTGGGTTGATGTCGCTTATTTTGATCTGGCGTCACAAGGCTAATATTCAGAGGTTAATGCAGGGCACTGAGGCTTAGATCGAAACCTCACCCAAATCCTCCAACGACCACCGCGATAAAACGTCAAAAACATCTTCATCGTGTTCTCCGGCAAGCAAACGCAAGGCACCGGCGTAGGCAATCATCGCACCATTGTCGGTGCAGTACTCCGGTACCGGATAATAAACCCGCGCATCGCGCCCAGCGGCAAGCTTGTCAAGTGTCTCCCGCAAACAGCGATTTGCACCCACGCCCCCGGCGACCACCAGCCGCGAATAGCCTGTCGCGCTTAATGCCCGATCACATTTGATACTGAGGGTACTAACAACCGCCTGCTGAAAAGCAAATGCAATTTCGCCGCGCAGTTGTTGATCGAGCGGCTGGTGTTTTTCGACGGTATTTAATGCATAGGTCTTCAGTCCACTAAAACTGAAATCAAGCCCGGGCCGGTTAATCATCGGTCTGGGGAAGGTGAATCGTGACTCGCTAGTCTGATCGGCCAATTGCGCCAGTTCCGGACCGCCGGGATAAGGCAGACCGAGTAGTTTGGCGGTCTTGTCAAAGGCCTCGCCCACCGCATCATCGAGAGACTCGCCGAGGATACGATAGCTGCCAACCGCTCTTGCATCAACCAGCATGGTATGACCACCCGAGACCAGTAAGGCGACGAACGGAAATTCAGGCTTGTCCGAACCGAGCATTGGCGCCAGCAGGTGGCCTTCCATGTGATGTACTCCGAGCACTGGTTTTTCCAGCGACCAGGCCAGTCCTCGTGCCAGACTGGCGCCAACCATTAACGCACCCATTAACCCCGGCCCACGTGTATAGGCTATACCGTCGATGTCGTCGAAGGCTCCAAACTCATCTATCACTTCGCGGATTAAGGGTGCGGCCTTGACCACATGATCTCGTGAGGCCAGTTCGGGAACGACCCCGCCATATTCACGATGCTGTTCAATTTGAGAATAAAGTCGCTGCCACAACTGACCCGTATCGGTATCTATCAGGGCGATACCAGTTTCATCACAGGAACTTTCTATCCCTAAAACCTTCATTTGTACCCCGGTAATTGCCAAATTAATTGTGATTGGCAATTGATATTTTATATTGCCTCCTTATAATTGTCCGGCTCTAAAAGCAGCGCGGCAGATACCTGCGCCCGAAATCCACCAAACTGGACTAGTTTTAATATGCCATCAGTTAAAGTAAAGGACAACGAACCATTTGATTTCGCACTACGTCGATTCAAAAGGTCCTGTGAAAAAGCCGGCGTTCTCACCGAGACCCGTCGTCGCCAGCATTATGAAAAACCAACATCGGTACGCAAACGCAAATCAGCCGCAGCGGTCAAACGCAATTTCAAACGTATTTCCAAAGATTTCGGCACCCGCAGACGCCTGTACTAAAGGCCAGAGCAGTGATACCCAGTGTCTGACGCCACCCTCAAAATCAGGCTGCAATCTGATATGAAATCGTCGATGAAAAGCGGCGAGAAAGCCAGGCTGCTGGTAATTCGCACGATGTTAGCCGCCATTAAACAAATTGAGGTGGACGAAAGAATCGATCTGGACAATGATCGAATCATCGCGGTTCTCGACAAAATGACGAAGCAACGCCGTGAATCCATCGAACAATTTTCCAAGGCATCACGTGACGATCTGATCGCTATCGAAGAGTCAGAATTACTAATAATCAAGGAATACCTTCCCGAGGCCCTGTCAGAGACTGAAATCAATACCCTGGTTGAGCAATCAATCAACAGCACCGGCGCTTCTTCGATCAAAGATATGGGTAAGGTAATGGGCATGCTTAAACCTCAAATGCAGGGCAGAGCAGACATGAGCAAAGTAAGTCAACTGATCAAATCCAGACTCAGCTCAACCTGAGCATACTGGCTCATGGCCAACGTATTCCAGTTTCTGGAGGTGCAACGCACCGATCCCCCCAAAAAACCCGCAACTGAACGGGTCAGGGAATTCAACGAGATATACACCGATTTCAATCAACGCGACGCTGCCGATCAGTCCGCCCGTTGCATCGAATGCGGCAATCCATACTGTGAGTGGAAATGCCCGGTTCATAACTATATTCCCAACTGGCTCAAAATGGTTGCCGAGGGCAACCTCATCGAGGCAGTGGAAATGTCGCATAAGACCAACAGCTTGCCCGAGGTTTGTGGCCGCGTATGCCCGCAGGATCGGCTCTGTGAAGGCGCCTGTACGCTTAACACCGGCTTTGGCGCGGTGACCATCGGCTCGATCGAAAAATATATAACCGACACCGCGATCGCGCAGGGCTGGTCGCCCGATCTTTCGGCAGTGGTTGACAGCGGTAAGAAAGTCGCCGTGATTGGCGCCGGCCCCGCCGGTATAGGCTGTGCCGACGTACTCGCGCGTAACGGCGTTAAATCGGTGGTCTACGATCGCTACCCGGAAATTGGCGGATTACTCACCTTCGGCATTCCCTCTTTCAAGCTCGAAAAAGAAGTCGTGACGCGCCGGCGCACAATGTTTGAAAACATGGGGATAGAATTTTGCCTGAATACCGAGGTTGGTAAGGATATCGCTTTTGACCGGCTACTGGCGGATTACGATGCGGTATTTCTGGGCATGGGTACCTATACCTATATGAAAGGTGGTTTTCCGGGGGAAGACAAGGCCGGCGTATTTGAAGCCCTGCCCTACCTGGTCTCCAACATCCACGATGAAATCAAGTTTGGCGGCTCGGATGTTCCCGAGTTTATAAACTTTTCGGGTAAAAAGGTGGTCGTACTCGGCGGCGGCGACACTGCGATGGATTGCAATCGTACCGCTATTCGGCAACAGGCGAGCAGCGTTACCTGCGCCTATAGACGCGATGAAGCGAATATGCCCGGTTCGAAACGTGAAGTCGCCAATTCAAAAGAAGAAGGTATCGAATTCCTGTTTAACCGGCAACCGCTAGAAATCGTTGGTGACTCCAGCGTAAAGGGCGTTAAACTGGTATCGACGAAGCTCGGTGAGGCCGATCAACAGGGGCGCCGCCGACCCGTGGTCATCCCCGGCTCTGAAGAGATTCTGGCAGCCGACGTCGTTGTCATTGCGTTTGGTTTTCGTCCCGATCCGGCAGACTGGTTTTCAGAATTTGAGATCGACATCGATGAATCAGGCAGAGTTACCGCTCCGGAGCTGAATAATTATCCGTTCCAGACTTCGAATCCGAAAATATTTGCCGGCGGTGATATGGTGCGCGGATCAGACCTGGTAGTAACTGCCATATACGAGGGCCGAAAAGCCGCCGAGGGTATTCTGGATTACCTGGACGTTTAGAATTACAGGCAGTGGCAGAGTCGGCATGCGTCCTTTAGTAGTCATAACCACTGTTGCGCAGGAGTGATAGTAAATTGAGTTTTCCCGTATTAAAAAATGATCGTTTAATCAAGGCCCTGCTGCGCCAGCCGACCGATACCACACCGGTTTGGATCATGCGCCAGGCGGGGCGCTACTTACCCGAGTATCGCGAGACGCGAAAAGGCGCGGGCGGGTTTCTTGATCTGTGTAAAAACAAGGAGCTTGCCTGTGAAGTCACGCTTCAGCCATTGCGTCGCTTCAATCTTGACGCGGCCATCCTGTTTTCAGATATTTTGACCATTCCAGACGCGATGGGGCTGGGTCTGTATTTTAGCGAAGGCGAGGGTCCAAAGTTTGAACGGCCGGTACGTAGCGAAGCCGATGTAAACAAGTTGTTCGTACCCGACCCGGCTGATAAGTTAGCTTATGTGACCGATGCTATCAGCCTGATTAGAACCGAGCTCGACGGTGCCGTACCGCTTATCGGCTTTAGCGGCAGTCCCTGGACACTTTCTACCTATATGGTCGAGGGTAGTAGCTCGAAGGACTATCGCCACGTCAAGGGAATGATGTATGAAAATCCGGCAGCCATGCACCGTTTACTGGATACACTCGCTCAATCTGTTACCGCGTATCTGAATGCCCAAATTGAAGCGGGTGCCCAGGTGGTAATGATTTTTGATACCTGGGGAGGCGTGTTAACCCCGCAAACTTATCGTAGTTTTTCACTCGACTACATGCAGCTAATCGTGTCGAGGTTAAATCGGCGGCATGACGGTCAAACCATACCGGTAATCCTGTTTACCAAGGGTGGCGGGCAATGGATAGAAGCCACCGCGGATAGCGGTTGCGATGCCATCGGGCTGGACTGGACTATTGATATTGATGATGCAAGGCGACGAGTCGGAGAAAAAGTGGCATTGCAGGGTAATCTCGACCCATGCATTTTATATGCTTCGCCCGATGTCATTCGAGAGGCAGTGCGGGATGTGATAACAAAATATGGCGTCGGCCCCGGCCATGTTTTCAACCTCGGCCATGGCATTCATCCAACCATAGACCCGGACCGACTCGCCGTGTTGATTGACGCCGTGCATGAATTTGGTACCGAAATACGCCTGCCAGCCGCCTGACCTGGTGAATCCGTAACCGCACTCGATACCCGAGGCTAGAAAATATCCTCTACTATCTCTTCCTGGTTTTCAGGCTGATCTTGAACAGACTCATACACCGGACTGTCGCTCGTTCCGGCTACATACTTTTCTTGCGGCGCATGTTCGACTCGAAACACTTCGAAGCGGCTGTTAACCGTGTCCTCTCCCACGCGCTTGCCGGTTATCGAATCGATTCGGATCGTAACCAGTCCATCCGGCTGCTCTTCGAGGTTTTCGGGTCGACCCTCAAGCGCGACTTTCATATAACGAAGCCACATGGGTAAAGCCGCACGCCCGCCAAACTCCCTGTTTCCGAGCGTTTGATAATTATCAAATCCAACCCAGGCCGTGGTCACAACCTGGTCGTTATAACCACTAAACCAGGCATCGATTTGATCATTGGTAGTCCCGGTTTTACCGGCGATATCGTGGCGGCCCAGGGCCTTCGCCCGTACAGCCGTACCACGAGTGACAACCTCGCGCATCATAGAACGCATGATATAGGCGTTTTGCGCCGAGATAACCCGCGGTGCATATAAAATGGAGCTATCTTCCTCGACTATCACCAGGGCTTCCTCGTCGCTCGCTTTTGCCTCGACCTCGGCCTGCAGTTCCAGGTTTTCGAGAGATTCGAGCTCACAATCCTGACAAACACTCAGTGGCTCGTGTTGAAATATGACTTCACCCCTGCCTGATTCGACCCGACTAATAATATATGGCGTCACCAGGTACCCGCCATTCGAAAATACCGCGTAAGCACGCACGATTTCCAGTGGTGAAAATGCACCGCTACCCAGCGCCAACGATAAATCGTAAGGCATGTTTTCGCGCTTGAAGCCAAACCGCTCGGCGTAGCGTGTTGCATGGCGCAAACCAATCGACTGCAATATCCGGATCGATACCAGGTTGCGTGATTTTACCAGTCCTTCGCGCAAGCGCGTCGGTCCGTAAAATTTACCCGAATAATTTTCCGGTCGCCAGGTCGCTTCCAGTGAATCATCATCAAATACAACGGGCGCATCATTGATAATACTGGCCGCGGTGAAATCCTTCTCCAGAGCCGCCGAATATATAAACGGCTTGAAATTTGAGCCGGGTTGACGCCGCGCCTGGGTGACCCGGTTAAACTTGCTTTTAAAATAATCGAAACCGCCGACTAATGCCTGAATTGCACCATCGGATGAATCCAGCGACACCAGCCCCCCTTCCAACCGTGGGATGTCGGCCAGCAACCATTGCCCGTCACGCTGCTCCAGCCAGATTACATCGCCTATCGACAGCACATCCGCGACCGTCTTCGGCGCCTCACCCTGCCTGTCTACCTCCAGGTAAGGTCTGGCCCACTCGACGCCGCCCCTGAAACCTAACTCAATTTTTTCATAGTTCGAAATTAATACCGTTGCCGAACTCTCGGACCCGGCTTCGGTACTCTCAGCTACAATTTCAGCGGCTCCATTTTCGTCCTGCGGATGTAGATTAATCGCAACAACCACACCTTTGCGTAATTCACCAATTCGCGCATCAACAACCATATCTTCATCAAACGGGTCTTCAATCACTTCTTCCATATTAATAGTTTCAATCGGGCCCCTGTAACCATGCCGGCGGTCGTAATCCAGGAGCGTACGACGCAGGGCCTGGTTGGCTACATTCTGAAGATTGCCATCGATGCTGGTATACACGTTCATGCCGGCCTTATACACCTCGTCACCGTACTGCTCGAACAGCTCGGCACGAACCATTTCAGCGACATAATTAGCGTCGGCTATGGTATCGGCGACATGTAACTCTGCGGTGACAGGCTCGGTCAAAGCCACCTGGTACTCATCATCAGTAATATAATTCAATATCCTCATGCGATTGAGAATGTGATCACGTCGGGATAAAGCGCGTTCAGGATTGCGTATGGGATTGTATTTGGATGGCGCCTTGGGCAGACCGGCTATCATAGCGGCCTGGGCAAGGCTAAGGTCGCGTAGGGACTTATTGTAATATACCTGCGAGGCCGCAACGATGCCGTACGCCCGGTGACCCAGGAAAATTTTATTGAGATACAGCTCAAGGATTATCTCCTTACTCAACTCGGATTCAATTTTCAACGCCAGCAGGATCTCATTTAGCTTACGCGTATAGGTTTTCTCCGAGCTGAGGAAAAAGTTTCGCGCCACCTGCATCGTGATGGTACTGCCTCCCCTGGTTTTCTTGCCTGTGGCCACGAGTTCATAGGCGGCCGCGGCCAGGGCGAGGGGGTCGACACCCATATGATTCCAGTACTGATCGTCTTCCGCGGCAATGAAAGCGGCTATGACATGATCAGGAATCTTCTCAAATTTTACCGGAATTCGTCGGTGTTCACCGAATTCGGCAAGCAAAATCTCATTCTTGTCATATATTCTTAAGGGTACCTGGAGTTGAGCGTCCTCGAGATGATCAATAGAGGGCAGTTCAGGCACTAAAAAAGCATAGATGTAGAACGCACCTGCGAAAAGCACCATAAAACCTGTTGCAAACAGCCAGGAAAGTATTTTTACTAGCTTTATCATCAGCTTAGGCTATATATATGATCAAACATATGAAATGTATCGACAATAACAAATTCTTTTACTAGACTTTGGAATCGGGTGATTAGAATAATACCGCATTTTATATACTTACAGTTAGATCTTAATGTGATTTGTAAAATAAGGTCTTCGAACTTAGGCGCATACAACATAGGCACATAACTGAGGACACCTGTTTGTTTTTATCTCGAAAAAAACCACCGCTCATTGGAATAGACATTAGCTCTACATCAGTGAAGCTAATGGAACTGAGTAAAACCGGATCCAGCTATCGCATCGAAGGTATCGGCGTAGAGCCGCTTCCCGCAAATGCTGTCGTCGAAAAAAATGTTGCCGAACTTGAATTGGTAGGCGAGAGTGTAAAGCGTGCACTCAACAAGTCAAAAATTAAATTGAAAAATGTGGCGATTGCGGTCGCCGGCTCTTCGGTCATCACTAAAAAAATCACCATGCCCGCTACTTTGTCCGAGGATGAAATGGTGGGACAGATTGAGCTCGAAGCGGATCAGTACATTCCTTATCCCCTCGAAGAAGTAAATCTCGATTTTCAAATAATAGGCCCAACCGAAGACAATCCAGAGACTGTCGATGTATTGCTCGCCGCCTGTCGGAGTGAAAACGTCGAAGACCGCGTTTCCGCGATAGAATTCGCAGGACTAACGGCGAAGATTGTCGACATAGAAGCCTATACGGTGGAAACAGTCTTTTCGGTGATGGCCTCGCAGATGCCGGACGAGGGCATGGATAAAACCATCGCTATCGTCGATATAGGCGCCACCATGACCAACCTCAGCGTCATTCAAAATCATGATTTAATTTATACCCGTGAGCAAAATTTCGGCGGCAAACAGCTCACCGAAGAAATTATGCGCCGCTACGGCCTGTCATACGATGAGGCTGGCCTCGCTAAACGCCAGGGTGGTTTGCCGGATAATTACGAACCCGAAGTACTCGACCCTTTTAAGGAAACCGTGGCGCAACAGGTGAGTCGATTCTTGCAATTCTTTTACTCCGCGGGCGGATCGGACGGCGATATCGACCATTTGGTCCTGGCTGGCGGAACCGCCTGCTTGCCCAATCTCGCAGAACTTACCGAGTCGCATATCGGTGTACCAACTACGATTGCCAATCCTTTCCACGACATGTCGTCCTCTAGCCGGGTAAACAAGGCAAACCTGGAGGCCGACGCACCTTCGTTTCTAATAGCTGCCGGATTAGCGATCCGGGGGGCTGAATACTCATGACCAGAATTAACCTGCTTCCCTGGCGCGAGGAAAAACGCCAGGATCAGAATAAGGAATTCGGTGTACTTGCCGGACTAGTGGTAGCGCTGGCCATTGGCGTAGTCGGCCTGATGTATATTCAAATGGCCTCAAAAATCGACTACCAGCTCGATCGCAACCGATTTATGACCAACGAGATTGCTACACTGGATAGGGAAATTGCCGAAATCAGGGATTTAAAAAAAGTTCGGCGAAGTTTGCTGGAACGCATGGAAGTTATCCAGTCTTTACAGACTAGCCGCCCCTCGATCGTACACTTGTTTACCGAAATTGTAAGCACTGTACCGAACGGGGTTTATCTCGAGACCTTAACCCAGGTTGGTGAAAACTTGAGGTTAGACGGTGAAGCTGAATCAAATGCGCGGGTATCCACCTATATGCGGAACCTGAGCGATTCGCTGTGGCTTAAAGATCCCAATTTAACCGTAATAGAGATCGAAGATAAGAAAGTTAAGCGAGTTAGCGCCTTCACTCTTACCGTAAAGCAAACATCACCTAAAGCAACCAATACCGGTGAAGATGGATTTCAACAGTGAATTTTGAAGACGTAAAACACCACCTCGAACCTGAAAATATCGGTAACGCGCCATTTTCAATCAAGATTGGGCTGGTCTCCTTCCTTTTTGTGGCGATTGTTGGCGCTGGGTTCTATTTTAATACCCTGGTACAGCTTGAAGTCCTCGCAAAACACGAAAATACGGAGTTTGAGTTAAAGGAAGAATTTAAAGTAAAAGCTGCCCAATCCGCCAAACTTGAATTATACAAGGAGCAGCTTGCAGAGATGGAGGTATCCTTTGGAGCACTGTTACGCCAGCTTCCGGAAAAGACAGAAGTGGAATCCTTACTGATTGACGTTTCCCAAACCGGTCTCGCGAGCGGGCTCGAGGTAAAAACATTTAGACCCAGCGCCGAGCAAAAGAAAGGGTTTTACGCGGAACTTCCGATTTCCCTTGAGGTACTCGGCTCCTTCCACCAGCTTGCAACCTTTGTAAGTGGAATCGCGGCATTGCCCAGAATCGTCACCATTAGCGACCTGTCACTGGTACCCTTTAAAGAAAAAGGCGGCACAACCGCTAAATTAAAGATGTCTGCTACCGCCAAAACCTATCGTTACCTCCAGGAAAACGAGCAATGATGCGGCGCATACCCATGCTAGGACGAATGTTATTAGCACTGTCGCTAACCGGCATGCTCGCTGCCTGTAACGATGGCACCAGTGATCTTGCCAATTTTGTTCAGGAAATTAAAAGTCAGCCTCCGGGTCGAATCGAGCCCATTCCGGAATTTCAACCTTATCAGAATTTTGAATACACATCGCAGGACCTGCGAGACCCATTCAGACTGGTTGACTTTCGGCGACCCGAGGAGAATCCTGAGGAAATAGGGAACATTGCCAGTGGTCCCAAACCAATAATCGACCGACCGCGCGAACCCCTGGAAGATTTTCCGCTGGATACCTTACGCCTGAAAGGCACACTGACCAAAGATGACACCATATGGGGTTTGATATTTGCCCCGGACAACACCATACACCGTGTACTCGAAGGCCACTACATGGGCCAAAACCACGGACGCATCACTGCGGTTACCGACGAAAAGATCGAGTTGACCGAAATTGTCCCGGACGGGCTGGGTAATTATATCGAACGTTCTTCAGCCATAGCGCTGATTGAATAGCGAGAGGAAACAGCAATGAACACGCTCAAAGCAAAATATTTGATAACAAGACTTTTCAAGGTCTCGCTAGCCGGATTCTGCCTCCTCGGGCTTGGTCTTAACAATGTTATCGCCAGGGAATTGATCGGACTCGATTACTCGGTATTAACCGGTAACACCGTACAGATAGTTTTTACTTTCGATCAACCTCCAGTCGAACCGCGTACATTCACCATAGATGAGCCCGCGCGTATCGCTCTCGATTTTGCCGACACCGTTAATAGCCTCAAACAAAGGAATTTCCAGATTGGTATCGGCAACATGCAAAGCATCATCTCGGCTGCCGCGAATGGGCGTACCCGGGTTGTCCTGAATCTTTCCAGGTCAACGGAGTACAAGACCAGTATAAAGGGTCACCAACTGACGCTTACGCTGGGCGAATCGGAAAAGCCGGTAGCCGTTGTTGCTAAGACCGACTCCACGATCAGTCCCTCCTCGCAGACCGGGCAAAATTTTGGTATCGCCAAAAGCATTAGCAAAATAGACTTTAAGCGCGGTAAAAACGGTGAAGGCCGTATTCTGATTTACATGACCAGCAACAATATAAGCACCGACGTTTGGCGTGAAAATAACGTTGTTAATATCGAATTGATCGGCGCTCAGTTACCAGACGAATTGCAGCGGCGCATGGATGTCGGTGATTTTGCCACGCCCATTGGTTACATTGATACCATCCAGGATGGCGCCAATATCAAGATGACCATATCTACAAACACGGAATTCGAGCATCTGTCATACCAGGCCGACAAGATTTACACCATAGAAATAGCACCCATTACCAAAGAAGAAGAAGCGAAAATCAAGAAGAAAAAATTTGGCTTCACGGGCGAGCGCCTGTCGCTTAATTTCCAGGATATAGAGGTTCGTTCGGTATTACAGTTACTCGCCGATTTCACCGGCCTCAACCTCGTAGTGAGTGATTCGGTCACTGGAAATTTAACCCTGCGTCTGAAAAACGTGCCCTGGGATCAGGCCATGGATATCATATTAAAAACCAAGGGCCTCGCCCAACGTCGTTCCGGAAACGTTATTCTAATCGCGCCTACGGATGAGATCGCCGCCCGCGAGAAACTTGAACTTGAGTCCCGCAAGCAGGTCGAGGAACTCGAAACCCTACGCACCGTATTTATCAAGATCAACTATGCCAAGGCCGCAGAAATGGCTAACTTGTTGAACCAGAAGGATAATGCCATTCTGTCGGCTCGTGGATCGGCTAGTGTCGATGTGAGAACCAATACCCTGCTGGTTAAGGACACCAGTGCCAGCCTGGCAAGCGTGCGCCAGGTGCTGCTCGAGCTCGATATTCCGATACGCCAGGTGTTAATCGAATCACGGGTGGTTATCGCCCAGGACGACTTCAGTAAAGAGCTAGGGGTACGCTTCGGTATAGTCAGCAATTCATTTAAGAATGGCAATACCGGGGCCACTGGTGACGGTGCGACAACTGCAGGCAACCTGGATGGTATCGTCGAATTAGCTAACGGGGATCCATTGAACGTTCTCAACGGCTTGAACGTGAACCTCCCGGTACAAAACCCGGCGGGTTCTTTTGCCCTGGCACTTGCCAAGCTGCCGCTTGGCACCTTACTGGAAATGGAACTTTCGGCCGCACAGGTAGAAGGCCGTGGTGAAGTCATTTCCAGCCCGCGGGTTATCACCGCTGATTCGCATACAGCGACCATTTCACAGGGTGTAGAAGTTCCCTACCTGGAATTGAGCGATGGTGATGCAACCCTGAAATTCAGAGACGCTGTACTATCTCTCGAGGTTACACCACAGATAACCCCCGATGACCGGGTCATTATGGATCTCGATGTGCATAAGGATAATGTAGGTGAAACCGTATCATTTGGCGCCGGTTTGTCCGCACCCAGTATCGATACCCGCCAAGTCCAGTCACAGTTACTGGTCGACAATGGTCAAACCGTGGTACTCGGCGGTATTTACGAAACAGTTGCGTCGAATCAGGTGACCCGGGTGCCATTCTTTAGTGATCTGCCCTTGCTTGGTTTTTTATTCAGAACGACCAAGACCCAGGATGATCGCTCGGAACTGCTTATATTTGTGACGCCGAAGATATTGAAAGACGGAGAACTTGACCTAGAAATCTGATCCAGCCGTCTAATACATTCCCGATACAAGGGCAGTCGAATGACTGCCCTTTTTTATGACCCATCAAATTTACTCCAGGTTTACAGGCGCCCTTATCCGATTCAGGCAAATTCCCGGTCAGTATTTCGATTTTTCGCCCGGCAGATTCGATAAATATAATAAAAAATAGATTAGCCCTCTAATGCATCGGAGCTGTTTCTAGTATGATTAATCCATGAGTAGGCAAAACATCATCCTGATCGGGCCCATGGGGTCGGGTAAATCTACTATCGGTCATATAATAGCGAAAAAACTGGGTCGTGATTTTCGGGACAGTGACCATTTCATCGAAGAAAGAACCGGTGTCGACATCGCTCGTATTTTCGATGTCGAAGGCGAGACAGGATTTCGCGATCGCGAATCGAAGGCGCTAAAAGATTTGCTCGGTCAAAATGACCAGGTTATCGCTACCGGGGGAGGCTCGGTATTGCGCAAGGAAAATCAGGCCCTGCTGCGATCGAGGGGTTATATAGTTTTCCTCGACACATCGGTTAATCAACAATTACAGCGTCTACACAGGGATAAAAAAAGACCTTTGCTGCAAACCGAAAATCCCCGCTTGCAACTCGAGTCGCTGTTCAAAGCGCGCCATCCCATTTACCTGGATCTTGCCGACCTGGCGGTCAAAACAGATCGCAAATTGGCACGTAAACTGGCGTCTGATATTATCGGTCAACTCCCGCAACATCTTTTATAGGACAAGTTTTTCCCATGACAGTATCGCACACGGTTAGCGTCGATCTCGGCGAACGAAGTTATCCAATTTATATTGGCTCGGGTTTGTTGCACGAACCCGAATTTCTGGTCAATCACATTCCCGGAAATTCGGCACTTATTGTTACCAATACCGTGGTAGCACCGCTTTACCTGGAAGCTGTCGAACAGGCCCTGCGGGCGCATGATATACGCCACGATAGTCTGATTCTCGAAGATGGCGAGCAGTACAAGACGGTCGCGACCGCAGAAAAGATCATCAATTGCCTGTTGCAAAACCGGCACGACCGGCAGACTAGTCTAATCGCCCTGGGCGGTGGTGTGATCGGTGATATCACCGGTTTCGCGGCCGCTATTTATCAACGCGGCGTACATTTTATCCAGATTCCAACCACCCTGTTATCCCAGGTCGATTCATCCGTCGGCGGCAAGACCGGGGTCAATCATCCGCTTGGCAAGAATATGATTGGTGCTTTCCACCAGCCGCAATGCGTTATCGCCGATACCGACACGCTTGATACCCTGCCCACCCGTGAGCTCAGCGCCGGCCTCGCCGAGGTGATCAAGTATGGACTGATTCACGATGCCGATTTTTTCGACTGGCTGGAGCAGAACATTGAACTATTGAAGAACAGGGACTACGCGGCACTGTGCCAGGCAATACTGGTTTCCTGTAACATCAAAGCCGAGGTTGTTTCACTCGACGAACGCGAATCCGGTATCCGCGCCATATTGAACCTGGGTCATACCTTTGGGCACGCAATCGAAGCGACGATGGGATACGGCAACTGGTTACACGGTGAGGCGGTCGCAACCGGCATGGTTATGGCAGCCGACTTGTCGCAACGCCAGCAATGGATCGACCGTACTGTCAAACTGCGTACGATTAGTTTACTCGAACAGGCAAACCTGCCGGTCAGGTCACCACCCGAAATGAGTGTCGATGATTACATGCAGGCGATGGTGATCGACAAGAAAACTGTTAACGGTACTATCAAGCTGGTTTTACTGAAAAAACTGGGTGAAGCAGTTATAAGCTCTGACTACGATCCCGCTTTACTCGAGAAGACCCTGCTAGAAGCCTGATTTCTGATTCTGGAATATTAATTGGTACGACTGCCCCCTCACCCCTGCCCTCTCCCCATCGGGGCGAGGGGGAAAAGCTGGATGGGTGTAACCCATCAAAAACAATCAGCTCCGCCTAAAACATTGAACAGGTTCTATCGAGACAGGTATAATATCCGGCCTTTTTCCCGTGAGTCTATCGAACCGGGGGAATCGGCATACTTGAAATGATCTTCACGCCTTCCAAGCTAGCGCAACCAGGGTTATTTCATCGCAGATCCCGGTACCAACGATGAATACTAAACTTAAAGGCCTCTATCACCCCAGCTTCGAGAAAGATAGCTGTGGTTTCGGGCTTATTGCCAATATCGACGACAAGCCCAGCCATTGGCTGATTGAAACTTCGATAGCCGCCCTCGCCCGTCTCACCCACAGGGGCGCGGTCGCGGCAGATGGCAAATCGGGCGATGGCTGCGGCCTGCTATTGAAAAAGCCGAACTCGTTTCTACGCGGCAAGGCGGCCGAGCTCGGCTTCGATTGCGCCGCGCAATACGCCGTCGCATTTTTGTTTATTTCCCCGCACGCGGGTGAAACCGAAATATCGCAGGCAATTATCGAACAGAAAATTGCCGACCAGGGCCTGGTTTTCGCCGGCTGGCGGGAGGTCCCAACCGATTCTTCAGCCTGCGGCGAGGAAGCCTTAAGTTCATTGCCCGCGATTTACCATGCCTACATCAACGCGCCCGATGAGATTAATAACGCTGAATTCGAGCGCTCGCTTTATCTCGCGAGGAGAGCAATCGGCCATGCGCACGAAGCACTCGAAAACACCCGCATCAACGACTACTACTATATTTCAAGCATGTCGTCGAACGTGCTCTCTTACAAGGGTTTAATCATGCCGGCAAACTTGCCGGTGTTCTACGAGGACCTCAACGACGAGACGATGGAAAGTGCTATCTGTGTTTTTCATCAACGATTTTCGACCAATACCTGGCCACAGTGGAAACTAGCGCAACCGTTTCGCTATCTCGCCCACAACGGCGAAATCAATACCATACAGGGCAACCGAAACTGGGCCAACGCCAGAGCATATAAGTTTAAATCGAAATTACTGCCCGACGTCGAAGCGATTAAACCGCTGGTTAATATGTCCGGTTCGGACTCCAGTTCGATGGATAATATGCTCGATTTTTTATTGACCGGCGGCATGGACGTATTTCGGGCAATGCGACTGCTGGTGCCGCCCGCCTGGCAAAATGTCGATCATATGGACTCGGCACTCAGCGCTTTTTACGAATATAACTCGATGCACATGGAGCCCTGGGACGGGCCCGCCGGTATCGTCCTGACCGAGGGCCGTTACGCCTGCTGCGTAATGGATCGCAATGGCCTGCGGCCGGCCCGGTGGGTAATGACCAAGGACCGACATATCACCCTGGGTTCAGAGATCGGCATCTGGGATTACGCGCCCGAGGATGTTATTGCGAAGGGACGCTTAAAGCCGGGTGAAATGATCGCGGTGGATACCGAGACCAGCAAGTTATTGCTTTCCGATGACATCGACAAGATGCTGCAGGATAGACACCCCTATGAAATGTGGTTACGGGAAAGGCTTAACCGCTTAAGCGCAAATCCGGTCAACTCACCATTTTCAGCACTGGCGATGGACCGGGAAACCTTAACCCGCCTGGAAAAACAATTTCAGGTCAGCTTCGAAGAGCGTGACCAGATATTAAAACCACTGGCACAGGATTCACAGGAAGCAACCGGATCGATGGGCGACGATACACCATTGCCGGTTTTGTCCCGGCATCGACGCTCACTATACGACAGCTTCAGGCAGCAATTCGCCCAGGTTACCAATCCGCCGATCGACCCGTTACGTGAAAAAATCGTCATGTCACTGGAAACCTGCTTCGGCCGCGAGCACAACCTGTTTAACGAAAAAGCCGAACACGCCGACCGTTTAATCGTGAGTTCGCCCATTCTGTCGGAACAGAAGTATGTCGATCTACTCGCCTGGCATGATAAGGGTTTCCCCAACGACAGGCTTTCTCTCGGTTACGACCCGGAACAAACCAGTCTCGAAGAGGCGATTAACGATCTTGCCGACCAGGCCGAACGCGCCTCTCGCCGCGGCATCGTCATTCTCATACTAAGCGACAAGGATATCCCGCAACAGCAGCTTCCTATCCATGCCGCGCTCGCCACCGGCGCGGTGCATCGTCGACTGTGTTATACCGGTGGTCGATGCGACACCAACATCGTTATCGAGACAGGCACTGCCCGGGACGCGCATCACATGGCCGTTTTACTCGGTTACGGCGCCACCGCGATTTATCCCTTCCTCGCCTACGCCAGTATCGTCGGCATGACTCGTAGCGGTGAACTATCTGACCTGCAGTGCCCGAACACCGGCTCTAATTACCGCCGCGGCATTAACAAGGGTCTGTACAAAATTATTTCGAAGATGGGTATATCGACGATCACGAGTTACCGCGGCGCACAGTTATTCGAGATCGTTGGCCTTCACCACCAGGTCGTGGACCTCTGTTTTGCCGGCACTACCTGTCGTATCGATGGTATCAATTTTGACAACATCGAAAATGAACAAAAACAGGTCAACAAAATTGCCTGGAATCCGCGCAAGGGCATAGATCAGGGCGGATTACTCAAGTACATCCACGACGGTGAATATCACGCTTACAATCCGGATGTCGTCACTACCCTGCAACAGGCGGTTAATAGCGGATCCTATCAGGACTGGAAGCTGTACTCGGATATTGTCAACAACCGACCGGCGACCGCATTGCGCGATTTATTACGATTGAAACCGCAGCAGGCCTGCGCCATCGACACCGTTGAACCGGCAGATGAAATTCTGAAGCGCTTTGATTCGGCGGGTATGTCGCTAGGCGCCTTATCACCCGAAGCCCACGAAACCCTGGCACTGGCGATGAATGCGATCGGTGGACGTTCAAATTCCGGCGAAGGTGGCGAAGACCCGGCCCGTTTCGGCACCGACCGGGTATCGAAGATTAAGCAAATTGCCTCCGGCCGATTCGGTGTCACGCCCCACTACCTGGTGAATGCCGAGGTGTTACAAATCAAGATCGCCCAGGGCGCTAAACCAGGCGAAGGTGGTCAATTACCTGGCAACAAGGTCAACGCGTTAATCGCCAGGTTGAGGAATTCAGAACCAGGGATAACCTTAATTTCGCCACCACCCCACCATGATATTTACTCGATCGAAGATCTGGCTCAACTGATCTTTGATCTCAAGCAGGTGAATCCACAGGCCCTGGTCTCGGTTAAGCTGGTTGCGGAGGCGGGCGTCGGCACCATCGCTGCCGGTGTAGCCAAGGCCTATGCCGACCTCATCACCATCGCCGGTTATGACGGCGGCACCGGGGCGAGCCCATTGACCTCGGTTAAATATGCCGGTTCGCCCTGGGAACTGGGGCTTACCGAAACCCATCAGGTACTGCGCGCCAACGGCCTGCGTGAAAAAGTCCGTATTCAGACCGATGGCGGCCTCAAGACCGGTCTCGATGTGGTCAAGGCTGCGATTCTCGGCGCCGAGAGTTTCGGCTTTGGTACCGGCCCGATGGTCGCGATGGGCTGCAAATACCTGCGCATCTGCCATCTCAACAACTGCGCCACCGGTATCGCCACGCAAAACGCGATACTTCGGGATTTACATTTCACCGGCACTGCCGAAAAAGTGAAAAACTACTTTCGCTTTGTTGCCGAGGAGGTTCGCGAAATTCTGGCCTCGCTTGGCATCAGCAAGCTCGAAGACCTGATTGGTAGAACCGATCTGCTCGAAGCTGTCGAGGGTAATACTCCCGGCCAGAAGAACTTGAATCTCGAACCAATTCTGAATGACGGCGGACTGGCGGCTGAATTACCGCAGTATTGCACGCATGATCGCAATGAACCCTTTGACAAGGGTGAGTTGGCCGAACAAATGGTGGCCGACTGCATGCCGGCGATCAAAGACTGCAGTGGTGGAGAGTTTATCTACCCGATAAAAAATATACATCGATCTATCGGCGCGAGGTTGTCCGGTGAAATCGCCCGCTTACACGGCAACCACGGCATGGACGACAACCCGATTACATTGCACCTGACCGGAACCGCGGGCCAGAGTTTTGGCGTCTGGAATGCCGGCGGCCTCAACATGAACCTTGAGGGTGATGCCAACGACTATGTCTGTAAGGGCATGGCCGGCGGTAAGGTGGTAATCAGGCCGCCCGCGAATAGCCACTTCAAATCGCAGGACTCGACCATAATCGGCAACACCTGCCTCTACGGTGCTACCGGCGGCAAGTTACTCGCAGCCGGTCTCGCCGGTGAACGCTTTGCGGTACGAAACTCCGGCGCAAACGCGATAGTCGAGGGCATCGGCGATCATGGTTGCGAATACATGACTGGTGGTATCGTCACCATACTGGGCAATACCGGGGTTAACTTCGGCGCCGGCATGACAGGCGGTATCGCCTACGTACTCGATCTTGACCGCAGTTTCATCGACCGCATCAATAACGAGTTAATCGATATACATCGCATTATCGATGGCAGCATGGAAAGCCACCGGGTTTACCTGACCGCGGCGATACAGGAATTCGTCGATGAAACCGACAGCGAATGGGGGCAATATATCCTCGAGAACTTCAGCCATTTCAAACGCAAGATCTGGATGGTTAAACCCAAGGCCGCTGAATTTGATTCACTGCTGGAAACACTGCAAAGCAATGCCGCCTAGGCCCGCATTGTTAGCTGTTTAGCACTATCCCATGGCCGGCAGAATTCCGCGTGCTTTCATCGATGATCTCCTCAATCGAATCGACATAATAGAGGTCATCGATTCGCGTGTTCCGCTGAAAAAGAAAGGCAAGGATTTCTGGGCCTGCTGCCCTTTCCACAATGAAAAAACTTCTTCGTTTTCGGTCAGCCAGAATAAACAGTTTTATCATTGCTTTGGCTGCCAGCAAAACGGTAACGCGATTAGTTTCCTGATGGACTACGACCACATGGAGTATGTCGAAGCGATCGAGTCGCTGGCCGCAATGCTCGGGCTGGATATCCCCTACGAAAAAGGACAGGCGCCACCCGCGCCGGCTAAGGGCTCAGATTCTATATACACTACCCTGCAGCAATGTACCGAATACTACCTGCAAGCGCTCAAACAACATCCCGAGGCGATCGAATACCTCAAGCAACGCGGTATTAGCGGAGAGACGGCAAAAGACTTTGCTATCGGTTACGCACCGCCGGGCTGGAGTAATCTCAGCGGTGAGCGCAAGCCGCTAACCGAAGCCGGCATGCTGATCGAAAAGGATAACGGCCAGAGTTACGATCGATTCCGTCATCGCATCATGTTTCCAATCCGAGACCAGCGCGGGCGTAACATCGCTTTCGGGGGCCGTGTTATTGTCGCGGAGGACAATCCCAAGTACCTGAATTCGCCCGAGTCGCCGGTTTTCCATAAAGGCAGCGAAATCTACGGTCTCTACGAACTGAAGAAGGCAGTCCAGCAGATCGACCAGATCTTTATCACCGAGGGCTACATGGATGTTATCGCCCTCGCCGAACACGGTATCAAGACCGCAGTCGCCACACTCGGCACCGCGATTAACAACGATCAAATCGAGAAACTTTTTCGAAGCTGTAAAAACCTGGTATTTTGCTTTGATGGCGACAGTGCCGGCAGGAAAGCCGCCTGGCGTTCTCTGGAACAATGCTTGCCCTCCCTCAAAGAGGGACGCCTGGCGCGGTTTTTGTTTTTGCCCGACGGCCAGGACCCCGATAGCTTTATTCGCGAACACGGTAAGGAGTATTTTCAAGAGCAGGTAGAGAGTGCCGCGACATTGACCGGATTCCTGTTTGCGACCCTGTTGTCGGAGTGCAATGTCAAGTCCCTGGAGGGGAAATCCCAGTTTCTGGACCGCCTTCGCCCCTACTATATGCAGATACCCCTACAGAGCCTGAAGGACCAGATCCTGGGTGAAGTTGAGCGCCAGCTCGCGGTAAAACTCGACAACCGACTGCTCGGGATTTTAGGACATGAAAAGCCGGTAGCCGAAACAGTGATACGCATACCCGAACAAAACTGGACCCCTACCCGACTGGCGATCAATTTGCTGCTGCTAAAACCATCACTTGCCGATAACACCGGTATTCAGCACGAACTCACCGAGACCGGGATTCCGGGCGTCGATTTACTGCTGCTATTGCTGGATCAAATCCATGAGGAACCCGGCATCAGCACGCAGAACCTGCTCGATCGTTTCAAGGGTAACGAACACGAAACTCACCTCTACAAACTGGCGGCGATGCAGCCGGCAATGGAGGATGAGCAGAACATCGAACAGATGTTTGCGGATTGCCTGCAGCGGCTTCAGGTTAAATATATTGACCACCGCATAAAGTTACTAATCGGTAAATTGCAGGCCGGCGAATCGCTGTCTGAATCCGAAAAGCAGGAACTAAAACAATTATCGACAAATCATTGATTTTACGGGTAGATAGCTTGGAAAAGCAGAAAAAAGTCTTATATACTGGGGGATTAGTCTGCAGCATTTCAATTATTGTCGAGGCACCATGGATCAAGATCAACAATCACGTTTAAAAGAGCTAATTGCGAAAGGCAAGGAGCAGGGATTTCTGACTTACACAGAAGTCAATGACCACCTGCCCGAAGGGATTGTAGAGCCGGAACAAATCGAAGATATCATTCGTATGATTAACGACATGGGCATTAAGGTCCATGAGTCTGCACCAACCGAAAGCAACGAAATTCTCAACGATACCGAAACCGAGCCGGACGAAGACGCCGTCGAGGAAGCTGCGGCTGCGCTGGCCTCGCTGGATAGCGAGTTTGGACGTACCACCGACCCCGTGCGCATGTACATGCGAGAAATGGGAACGGTTGAGTTGTTAACCCGCGAAGGCGAAATCAAGATCGCGAGGCGCATCGAAAATGGCCTGAACCAGGCGATGAGTTCCCTCGCCCGCTACCCGGATACGATGCGTCTTATTCTCGAGCGCTATAACGAAGTGCGTGAAGAAAAAGCCAAGTTGAGCGACGTACTGGTTGGTTATGTTGATCCGAACGAGGATCCCAACGCAATACCGATGCCCGCCGTCACGCAAGCCAGTGAAGATGACGATGACGAAGAAGAAGTCGAAGATACCGGGCCGGATCCGATAGAAGCTGAAAAACGTTTCAAGAAGATCGAGAGAAACTTTACAAAGGCGATGGAAACTATTGCCGATAAAGATAGCAAGGTATACGAGCGCAATATGAGCAGGGCCGTGAAAGAGCTGATGGAAATCAAGCTTCTGCCGCTATTCATCGATAGACTGGGCGCCAACCTGAAGGAAATCATCAATCGAATTCGCACCAACGAACGCATGATCCTCGAAATCTGCGTCAAACAGGCGAAGATGCCGCGTAAAACATTCATCGAGACATTCAAGGCCAATGAAACCAACCTGGGCTGGATCGACGGCCATATTGAGACCGGAGAACCCTACTCCGTAACCCTTGATGAATTCAAGGAAGAAATCGTTCGCCACCAGAAAAGGTTGAAGAATGTCGAAAAAATCTCGCATTTATCGATCCACGAAATCAAGGAAATTAACCGCAAGATGTCGATCGGCGAGGCCAAGGCGCGTCGCGCCAAAAAGGAAATGATCGAAGCCAACCTGCGCCTGGTTATTTCTATCGCGAAAAAATACACCAACCGCGGTTTGCAGTTCCTCGACTTGATCCAGGAAGGCAATATTGGCCTGATGAAGGCAGTCGATAAGTTCGAATACCGTCGTGGTTACAAGTTTTCTACCTACGCAACCTGGTGGATTCGACAGGCTATCACGCGCTCGATCGCCGATCAGGCGCGAACCATTCGTATCCCGGTTCACATGATCGAAACCATTAATAAGCTGAATCGAATTTCTCGCCAGATGCTGCAGGAGCTGGGACGCGATCCGCAACCAGATGAACTCGCAGAGCGCATGGAGTTACCCGAGGACAAGGTACGTAAGGTACTCAAGATCTCCAAGGAACCGATATCGATGGCAACACCGATTGGCGATGACGAGGATTCGAACCTCGGCGATTTCATCGAAGATACCAATGTGTTGCTGCCCTCGGATACAGCGACCAACGCCGGACTGTCGGAATCGACGCGCGAAATCCTGTCCAGCCTGACACCGCGTGAAGCAAAGGTATTGCGCATGCGTTTCGGCATCGACATGAATACCGACCACACCCTCGAAGAGGTCGGCAAGCAATTCGACGTAACCCGCGAAAGGATTCGTCAGATCGAAGCCAAGGCGCTACGCAAGCTACGCCACCCGAGCCGATCCGAACAACTAAGAAGTTTTATTGACGCCGACTAGGTTTCGGATACAATTCGCAGTCTTTTTAAATCAACCGTCATTCTGGAAAGTGCAAAGCACTTATCCGGAATCCATTGCGAGTTAACTACAAAATGGATTCCGGCTCATGGGCCGGAATGACGTGTTAAGGAAGCAATTAAACTTTTATACATCTGGAATTTTCCTGCGGATATTTGACGCAGGATTTTTAGCCTCAGGCAAGGCGGACAATTTGCGAATGCCGGGAGCATACCCCTGGTATGTGACCAAATGAACAAATTGTCCAACGCAGCATGTGGTTAAAAAGACAAGTCAAAGGGCCTGTAGCTCAGTTGGTTAGAGCAGTGGACTCATAATCCATTGGTCGGAGGTTCAAGTCCTCCCGGGCCCACCATTTTCTCCACAATCGTTCATTTACTTTTCAGGTAACTGGGTAGTTAACAGGTATACTGTCCCTCGAATTTCTTAAGAGAATCATTTCCACTCTTTTTAAACATCACGATATCGGGAGATAGTCGCTCAACAGACTGTTTGCAATCCGATAATGCATTGAACTTATTATTTAACAGGCCGTAAATCATGGCGAAGATTTTTCAAAAAGGCCCTGCGATGA
>QNFD01000002.1 GCA_003645435.1 Gammaproteobacteria bacterium
CAGTCCGCGATTGTAGAGTACTTCACCGATACGATCGCGATCACCCAATCCATTGCCGGCATCATAAACATACTTTTTGATGTCGTCATGCGCTGGAAAATTATCACCCGGTTGATGAAATGCCCCCGAGAGATAGCCGTCAGCACCATCACCGGCGGGCAATACGTCATTCTCGGAACCTGACCACCATACACCGATAAAGTGATCCATCGGATAGCGGATCGACGAGGCTTCCTTGATCGCGACCTGGTTCATCACGCCCCAGCCCCACATCAATACCCAGTCGGGACGTTCTTTACGAATCCGCAACCAGGTGGCTTTTTGCTCCTGACCGGGATGGTCAACGGGAAGCGCCATGAATTCAAAGCCATACTTCGCAGCAGCACTTTCGAGCGTACGAATCGGCTCTTTACCATAGGCCGAGTTGTGATAAACCAGCGCGATCTTCTTGCCCTTGAGTTTGTCCATGCCGCCTTCTTTCTCGCCAATGTACTGAACGAATACGGTTGCCTGGCTCCAGTAGGTGGCAGGGAAGTTGAATACCCACGGGAATATCTTGCCGTTAGCCGCCGAGGTACGCCCATAACCCATCGAAAATATGGGGATTTCATCGACGCTGGCCTTGGGGATCAACTGGTAGGTAATTCCGGTTGACAGCGGCTGGATTGCGATCGCACCCGACTCACCCTCATTTTTAACGCTCTCGTAACACTCGACGCCGCGTTTGGTGTTGTAAGCGGTTTCGCATGGCAGCAGGGCAAGTTTTGTGCCATTGATGCCGCCATCGCGCGCGTTGAGCATGTTCATATAATCGCCATAGCCATTCGCAAACGGGATTCCGTTCGGCGCATAGGGACCTGTGCGGTAGTCAAATGACGGAATCGTCAATTCGTAAGCACTGGCAATTCCGCTTAAAAGTGGTACTGCAAAAAGAGCAGCCACCATGGTTTTAGTCAAACTTCTTATTTTCATTGCTTCCTCCGGTTATGTATCAAACAACATTTCATTAATACGTCATCAGCCGTTTCGACTAATTTCCCTGTCAGTATAAACTAGTAGGGAAACGGCCATAGACGCAATTTTTCCTTGGCGATCCGCCACAGGCGTGCAAGCCCGTGTGGTTCGACAATCAGAAATACAATAATCAGGGTACCGACAGTCATAATTTCTATATGCGCGGCTAACGCACTGTTGGTACCGAATCCGCCGACCAGTATATTTTTTAGTAATATCGGCATCATTACCAGGAAGGCGGCGCCTAAAAATGAACCGAGCACCGAACCCAGACCACCGATTATAATCATAAACAGTACCAGAAACGACTGGTTGATATCGAATGCTTCGGTTGGCTCCGCGGAACCAAGCCACACCGCAAAATACAATGCTCCCGCCATACCGATATAAAACGAAGAAACCGCAAACGCGGATAACTTGGCAATCAACGGGCGTACACCGATTAACTCGGCGGCAATATCCATATCGCGAATCGCCATCCAGTTGCGGCCGATGCGGCCGCGCGCTAAATTTTTCGCGAACAGTGCAAACACGGCAACGAAAGCGGCGACCAGCAAGTATTTCGCAACGGGATCTCCTCGAGGACCTGTTATCATCACCCCGAACAGGGTCATCGGTGGCGAGGTAATCATTCCGGTCGCGTTATAATTGAAAAACCAGCCTACCTTGTTAAACAGCCAGATTAGAAAAAACTGCGCGGCGAGCGTCGCAACTGCGAGATAAAAGCCCTTGATCCGCAGCGATGGAAGCCCGAACAGGGTGCCGACCGCGGCGGTGATTAAGCCGGAAATAATAACCAGCGGAATAAAGCCAAGTTCGGGTACCGCAACCATTAGTTTGTAGATCGAAAATGCGCCTACCGCCATGAATGCACCGGTACCCAGCGAAAGCTGGCCGCAGTAACCGGTAAGAATATTTAAACCCAGTGCCGCCAGCGCGTAGATCAGGAAGGGTAACAAGATGGCATTGAGCCAGTACTCATTTAGGAACGGCGGTATCAGCACGAAGGTTACAAACAGGACCGCATAAATAACGTAACGGTCCTGCGCAATTGGAAACAGCGCCTGGTCATCCCTGTAGTTTGTTTTAAATTGTCCAGTTTCTCGGTAAATCATAGATTTAGACTCTTTCTATTATGCGTTCGCCGAACAATCCCTGCGGTCGAAACAGCAGAAATGCCAGCGCCAGCATATAGGCGAACCAGTTTTCGATGGCGCCGCCGACGAATGGTCCTAAATATACCTCGGCAACCTTTTCACCGACGCCGATAATCATGCCGCCGATTATCGCACCGGGTACCGAGGTAAAGCCGCCGAGGATTAATACTGGTAAAGCCTTCAGCGCGATCAGTGAGAGTGAAAACTGTACCCCGGATTTGGAACCCCACATGATGCCGGCCACCAGCGCGACGATGCCGGCAACGGACCAGACGATAACCCAGATAGTATTGAGCGAAATGCCAACTGAAAGAGCCGCCTGGTGATCATCGGCAACCGCGCGTAAGGCGCGCCCGATACGTGTCTTCTGGAAAAAGACAGCGAGAAATATAACCAGTATCGCCGCCGTTGCCGCCGCGAAGACTTCCAGTTTTTCGACATAAATATCGAATGTATCCAGCATCCAGTCGGAGGCTCCCTGCGGGATGCCGATATCCAGCAGCTTGACATCGGAACCCCACAAAATATCGCCCGCACCCTCAAGCACATAGGCAAGTCCGATGGTTGCCATGAACAGAATAATAGGCTCCTGGTTGACCAGGTGGCGTAGCATCAATCTTTCGATGAGCCACGCCAGCGCAATCATCACCGCAATGGTGCCGGCGATAGCCAACCAGACCGGCATGCCAAATTTTTCCATGAAACCGACCAGGGTTAGCGCCGCGAACAGCGCCATTACCCCCTGGGCAAAATTGAATACGCCGGAAGCTTTGAAAATTAGTACAAAGCCCAGTGCCACCAGCGAATACATGATACCGGCCATCAGGCCGCTGAGCACAACTTCTATAAAAAAGGTCACAGGCACTCCTTCAGGTTGATGATTACTCTCTCATTCATGGGGTACACCCAGGTAGGCATCGATAACGTCCTGGTTAGCCCGAACCTCATGAGGCGGGCCATCGGCTAGCTGCTGCCCATAGTCGAGCACGAGGACGCGATCCGATAAATCCATCACCACGCTCATATCGTGCTCGATCAATGCGATGGTGGTACCAAACTGGGTATTCACATCGATGATAAATCGCGACATATCCTCCTTTTCTTCCGAGTTCATACCCGCCATGGGTTCGTCGAGCAATAGCAGATCGGGTTCTGCGGCCAGCGCTCGTCCCAGTTCCACCCGCTTTTGCAGCCCGTAAGGCAGTTTACCCACCGGCTTCTTGCGAATTGCCTGAATGTCCAGAAAGTCGATAATGCGTTCCGCGGCCTCGCGGTTTTCAAGCTCTTCGGCACGCGCCGGCCCGATGTGCAGCGCCTGCCAAAACAGATTGGTTTTCATCTTCAAATTTCGCCCGGTCATGATGTTATCGAGCGTACTCATACCCTTAAACAGTGCAATATTTTGAAATGTTCGCGCGATGCCCTGGCTGGCGGCCTGGTGTGGGGCCATCGCCTTGCGGGTATTTCCCTTGAAGGTAATGGATCCTTGCTGGGGATGGTAAAAGCCATTGATTACATTCAGCATCGAACTCTTGCCGGCGCCGTTGGGACCGATAATAGAGCGAATTTCTCCACGCTTGATGTCAAAACTGATATTGTCCAGAACCTTCATGACGCCGAAGGAAAGACTGATATTGTCGACCGCGAGGATCACATCATCGTTGTGTTTATCAATCATGCGGCGGCTTCCCGGCTTGCCGCTTTGACCGGATAAAATTCGGCCTCCGATATCTTTACGTCGGCTTCAAGCATGCCGCTGCGGCCGTCCTCAAAAATGACTTCGGTACATACGTGGCATTCAGATTGATCGGAATAAAGCGCGTTTATCAGGCTGTCATAACGATCGGCGACAAAACTTCGTCTTACTTTGAGTGTCCGCGTTAGTTCGCCATCGTCGGCATCGAGCTCTTTGTGGAGGATTAAAAACCGACGAATCTGGGAGTTAGCGAGATGGGTTTCTTGCGAGAGGTCCCGGTTTACCTTGTCGATACAATCTTTGATTAATTGAAAAACTTCCTGCTGCCCGGCGAGATCGATATAACCCGAGTAAGCCAGGTTACGCCGCTCGGCCCAGTTACCCACCGCGTCCAGGTCAATATTAATAAAGGCCGTGCTGTAATCGCGTTCATTGCCGAACAGAACCGCTTCCTTGATAAATGAGAAGAACTTGAGCTTGTTTTCAATATATTTAGGTGCGAACAAGGTGCCGTCGTTGAGTTTGCCGACATCCCTGGCGCGATCGATGATCTTCAAATGGCCGTTATTGTCGTCGAAATAACCAGCGTCGCCGGTACGAACCCAGCCGTCTTCGGTCTTGGTACTTGCAGTAGATTCTGGATTTTTATAGTAGGAATCAAACACGCCCGGGCTTCGGTAGAGAATTTCACCATTGTCATCGACTCTTATTTCAACATCGATCGCCGGTGTGCCCACGGTGTCGGCAAACACTTCGCCATCGGGTTGCACACAGATGAATACCATGCACTCGGTCTGGCCGTACAGTTGTTTGATGTTGATGCCGAGCGAGCGATAAAAGTCGAAAATTTCGGGACCGATGGCTTCCCCTGCTGTGTAAGCAAGCCGGGTGCGGCTTAGGCCGAGTACATTCTTGAGCGGTCCATAAACCAGCAGGTTGCCTAGTCTGTAAAGTAACGACTGTTTCAGCGATACGGTCTCACCGTTGAGTATGCGCACGCCGACTTTTCGGGCATGGTCCATAAAGTAGTGAAAAGCCTGGCGTTTCAACTTACTCGCATCCTCCATGCGAATCATCACCTGGGTAAGCATATTTTCATAAATGCGCGGAGGCGCGAAGTAATAGGTTGGGCCAATTTCGCGTAAATCCTGGCCAACCGTTTCACCGCTCTCGGGACAACTCACGCAAAATCCAGCGACATAGGACTGCGCATATGAAAACAGGTTGTCGCCAACCCAGGCCATTGGCAGGTAAGCGAGGACTTCTTCATCGGCGCTCAATCCTTCGCGTATAATCCCGTTACGCGCGGTAATAATCACGTTGTTGTTGGTAAGCACGACTCCTTTCGGGTCCCCGGTAGTCCCCGAAGTGTAGAGAATGATGGCTATGTCTTCGCCGCTGAATGAATCCACCTGCGTTTGATAAAATTCGGGGTTGTCGTGGTCGAATTCACGACCAGCCGCCTGTACTTTTTCGAAGTCGTGTAAATAGTCCTGTTGGTAGTCTCGCAGACCCCGGATCTCGTCGAAAATGATATGTTCAATTTTGGGGCAGCGATCCTTTATCTCGAGAATCTTGTCGACCTGCTCCTGGTCTTCAACCAGTGCGATTTTGACATCGGCGTTATCGAGCACATAGGCGACTTCGTCGGCAACCGCATCCTGGTAAAGCGGCACAGGGACTGCCCCGAGCGACTGAGCTGCGCACATAGCCCAGTAAAGCCGTGGCCGGTTATCGCCAATAATGGCAAGCTTGTCACCGCGCGCCAGGCCGAGACTGGCAAGGCCGCAGGCAAGCGCGCGAACTTCCACGGCAACCTGTGCCCAGGTCCACGATTGCCATATACCAAGGTCCTTTTCTCGAATCGCGTCGCGATCCGGCCGCAATTGGGCATGACTGAGCATCAGCTTCGGAAATGTATCGAGCTCGGCGTCGTTTAGTGTCTGGTTCATATGGTTATTAATAATTATTCTTATTGTCGTGTCTTTACTGCCTGATCAATTGACTGCTTATTATTATCGACAAATCTGAGCCCGAGAGTTCAAATTTATCTAAAAAACGCATCCTGGCAAGGGTTCGTTTTCCTGTCGAAGCATTATCTCGCGAGCAGCCAGTGATATTGCACCAAATCTTGACGGTGACAACGATACCATACTTTAACTGGATATAGTTTAGCTAACGCAGTTCATTATCAGGCCAGTGGAAAATTTTACCGACGAGGTCGACGGCATCGATTCGATACCCAAAATAGCGTCATACCGGCGCAGGCCGGTATCCATTCCAGGGAGCCTTTAGAAAATTCAGTAAACACTATGAAATGGATACCGGCCTACGCCGGTATGACGGGTTTGGAAGTCGGGATGACAATCGCTTTTGGCGATCGTCACATGTTCCGGCGGTATTGTCCGCCTACTTCGAATAGTGCATTGGTGATTTCGCCGAGCGAGCAATGGCGCACCGCGTTTACCAGTTGGGCGAAAATATTGTCATTATAGATTGCGGCCTGACGCACGCGCTTCAGTGCCCCGGCGCTGGTATCTGCATGAGTCGCCTGAAATTCTGCCAGGCGTTTAATCTGGCTTTGCTTTTCCTGTTCGGTGGAACGCGCGAGCTCGATGTCATATTCCTCGTTACCATTCGGGTTGAGGAAAGTATTGACGCCGATAATGGGTAAGCTGCCGTCGTGCTTGCGATGTTCGTAGATCATCGACTCATCCTGGATTTTACCGCGTTGATAGCCTGTCTCCATCGCCCCGAGTACGCCGCCGCGTTCGGAAATTCGATCAAACTCCTGTAATACCGCTTCTTCTACCAGGTCGGTGAGCTGCTCGATGATGAACGAACCCTGGTTTGGATTCTGGTTTTTGGCCAGGCCCCATTCATTGTTGATAATCAGTTGAATCGCGAGTGCGCGGCGTACCGAATCACCGGTTGGAGTGGTGATCGCCTCATCGAATGCATTGGTATGCAGACTGTTGCAATTATCGTAAACCGCGATCAACGCCTGTAGCGTGGTGCGGATATCGTTGAAATCCATTTCCTGCGCATGCAGCGAGCGACCCGAAGTCTGAATGTGATACTTCAGTTTCTGGCTGCGTTCATTGGCGCCGTATTTGTTCTTCATCGCGGTGGCCCAGATACGCCGCGCGACGCGACCCATGACGGTATACTCCGGGTCCATGCCGTTGCTGAAGAAGAAGGATAAATTGGGGGCAAAGTCATCGATATGCATACCGCGCGCGAGATAGGTTTCGACAAAGGTAAATCCATTTGCGAGGGTGAACGCGAGTTGTGATACCGGATTCGCGCCAGCCTCGGCGATGTGGTAGCCGGAAATCGATACTGAGTAAAAATTACGAATGCGATGGTCGATGAAATACTGCTGGATATCACCCATCATTTTGAGTGCAAACTCGGTTGAGAAAATGCAGGTATTCTGGCCCTGGTCTTCCTTGAGGATATCGGCCTGCACGGTGCCGCGAATATTTTCCAGCGCCCAGGCGCGAATCTGGTCAATCTCCTGGTCGGAGGGAGGGCGCTTGTTGTCAACTTCGAACTTGTCAAGCTGCTGCTCCATCGCGGTATTCAGGTACATCGCGAGGATGATAGGCGCCGGCCCATTAATCGTCATCGATACCGAGGTGGATGGGTCGCAGAGATCGAAGCCATCGTAGAGTGCTTTCATGTCAGCCAGGGTTGCGATCGATACACCCGAGTTACCGACCTTACCGTAGATATCCGGGCGCTCATGCGGATCGCAGCCGTAAAGCGTTACCGAATCAAAGGCGGTGGACAGACGCTTGGCCTCGGCATGTTCGCATAGTTTTTTGAAGCGCTGGTTGGTACGAAAGGCGTCGCCTTCACCGGCGAACATGCGTGTCGGGTCTTCACCCTCGCGTTTGAATGCGAATACACCCGCGGTAAACGGGAAGCTACCGGGCAGGTTTTCGAGTAACAGCCACTTCAACAATTCGCCATCGTCCTGGTATTGCGGCAGAGATACTTTTGCAATACTGAGTCCCGACAGGGTTTCATATTTAAGTGCGGTTCGGATTTCGCGGTCACGAACCCTGACCACATACTCGTCACCGGCATAGCGCTGGCAAATCCCGGGCCATTGTTCGAGTAGTTGCTTCGAGTCGCTATCGAGTGCGTTGTTGCGATCCTGTATCAGGGCTTCGATATCGTCGTTACTATCGCCTGCAGAATCCTGCAGCATCGCCTTTGACGCGGTTAACTGTTGGCGTTGGCGTGCAATGTCGGCCTGCTGCAAAGCCTCGCTATGGTAATCGCGCACGGTGGCCGCAATTTCGGCGAGATAGCGCACCCGCTCGGCGGGCACGATGACCGACCCTGCGGTCGATTTACGCGTGGATACCGAAGCCAGTGCACTATCGGTAGTGCGCAGACCCAGTGATTGTAGTTTAAGCAGAATTTCCTGGTAGAGGGCGGTGATACCGTCGTCGTTAAAGCGAGAAGCAATAGTGCCGAATACCGGCATTTCGTCGGTTGCCTGGGTAAACGCCTCGTGGTTGCGTTGTACCTGTTTGCAGACATCACGATACGCATCTTCCGCACCCTTGCGGTCGAATTTATTGATCGCGATCATGTCGGCAAAATCGAGCATATCGATTTTTTCAAGCTGACTCTGGGCGCCAAATTCCGGCGTCATCACATAAAGCGAGGTATCGACCAGCGGTACGATCGCGGCATCCCCCTGGCCGATCCCGGGTGTCTCGATGATGATGAAATCGAAAGCGCAGAGTTTACAGGCGGCGATGACGTCGCCGACTACTTCTGGAATCTCGCCAACCGAGTCGCGCGTCGCGATTGAACGCATGTAAATGTTGGGGTGATCGATCGCATTCATGCGAATGCGATCACCGAGCAGCGAGCCGCCGGTTTTTCGGCGTGTTGGATCGATCGCGATGACCGCGATTTTCAACTGGTCCTGTTGATCGAGGCGAAAACGGCGAATGATTTCATCGGTTAGCGACGACTTTCCCGAGCCACCGGTGCCGGTTATGCCGAGTACCGGAATAGAGTGCGCGGGATGCTCCTGTCTTATTTGCGCGAGCAGTGATTTCTTCACCGAGCCATTTTCGAGCGCGGTGATGAGGCTGGATAGTGCGTTCAAATCATGATCCTGCAATGCGTCGATCGAGTCGGGCGCCTGTGCGCCCGGGTCGTACTGACAGTGTTCGATCATCTCGGTTATCATTCCCTGCAGGCCCATTTTCTGGCCATCCGCGGGCGCGTAAACACGGGTTACCCCGTAAGCTTCGAGTTCGCGGATTTCCGCTGGAATAATAACGCCGCCGCCGCCGGCGAATATGCGCATATCGGCACGACCCCGCGTCTTTAACATGTCGATCATGTACTTGAGGTATTCGACATGGCCGCCCTGGTAGGAACTGATGGCGATGCCATGTGCGTCTTCCTGGATGGCCGCGTCAACGATTTCGGCAACCGAGCGGTTATGCCCAAGGTGGATTACCTCGGCGCCCGACGCCTGTAGAATCCGACGCATGATGTTAATCGCAACGTCATGCCCGTCAAACAGGCTGGCCGCGGTGACAAACCGGGGTCTTATCCTGGTTTGCGCCGCTGTGGGGATGGTAATAACTTTTTGTTGCGCCTTACCCATGACTAGTCAAGCCTCGCAAATCAATTTTTGGTTGCAATGTAAAGCGTATTAAACTACCTTACGTTTACGTTAACGTCAATTTATATTGTAGACTGAAATGAAACCAAAGTTTGAACCAAAATACCAGGACTACCAGGCAAAGGTTAAGAAAAGCTTTGCTGATCAAGCGGTTATGAAAACTATTGGGGCGTCAATAAAGGCAATTGGCGCGGGAGAGATCGAAATTGAATTTCCCTATCAATCGAGCCTGACGCAACAAAACGGCTTTATTCATGCGGGTATAGTTTCAACTGTGCTCGATAGCGCCTGCGGTTACGCCGCATTTTCACTGATGCCGGAAGATGCCTCGGTACTCACCATCGAGTTCAAGATTAACCTGTTGTCGCCGGCAAAAGGCGATCGTTTTCGAGGTTATGGGAAAGTCAAAAAGGCGGGGCGTACAATCAGTGTCGCGGAAGCCGAGCTTTACGCTTTTTCCGATCAGGGCAGGAAACTGGTGGCCACCATGGTTGGCACGCTGATGGCGATTAACAATGATTAGAGTGCTTATCCCAGGTTGCCGAAATGAGTGATTCCAGAACCTACACCATTGGCGAAATGGCAAAAGAATTTGAAGTGACTTCGAGAACACTCAGGCTTTACGAGGAAGAAGGCTTGCTTATACCCGAGCGCCAGGGTACGCGTCGAATTTACAGCGAACGCAACCGTGTGCGTCTGCGCCTGATTTTACGCGGCAAGCGGCTCGGCTGGTCCCTGGCGGAAATAAAGGAACTGTTTGATTTGTACGATTCCAGCCATGGAGAAGAGGCGCAACTGGAACTGATGCTGGGCAAGCTCGAGCAACGTCGTGAAATGCTCGAGGCGCAAAAGCGTGATATCGAAAATGCCCTGGAAGACCTCGAACGCATCGTCGGCAATGCCCAAAGTGCACTGCATCAAATAAAAACCGGTTGAGGTAGCAATGATTCACATCCCATCGTTAAATTTTGATCTCGGCGAGACCGTCGACCTGTTAGGCGACGCGGTGCGGGATTTCGCGCAGGCTGAAATCGCCCCAATCGCGGCCGAAATTGATCGCAGCAATGAGTTTCCCAACGAACTCTGGCCTAAACTAGGCGACATGGGATTGCTCGGTATTACCGTGCCCGAAACCTATGGCGGCGCCGATATGGGATACCTCGCGCATATCGTCGCGATGGAAGAAGTCAGCCGCGCATCGGCCTCGGTAGGGCTTAGCTACGGGGCGCACTCAAACCTTTGCGTGAACCAGATCAACCGTAATGGCAACGAGACCCAAAAAGCGGAATACCTGCCGAAACTGGTAAGCGGCGAGCATATTGGTGCGCTCGCGATGTCCGAGTCGGGCGCTGGTTCCGACGTCATGAGTATGCAGCTGAAGGCGCAAAAAACCGGTGCCGGCTATATTCTGAATGGCACCAAGATGTGGATTACGAATGGTCCCGATGCCGATGTGATCGTGGTTTACGCGAGGACCGAAGCCGATGCCGGCTCGCGGGGTATTACCGCCTTCCTGGTAGAAAAGTCGTTCGGCTTTAGTACTGCACCAAAGCTCGACAAGCTTGGTATGCGTGGTTCCAATACTAGTGAATTGATTTTTAGTAACGTCGAAGTACCCGCAGAAAATATTCTCGGTGAACTGAATCGCGGTGCCGCGGTACTGATGAGCGGTCTCGATTATGAGCGCGCGATTCTGGCCGCCGGCCCCATCGGTATTATGCAGGCTTGCATGGATAGCGTGGTTCCCTACATTCACGAGCGTAAGCAATTCGGCCAGAGCATTGGAGAGTTTGAACTGATGCAGGGCAAGCTCGCCGATATGTATACGACGATGAATGCGACCAGGGCGTATGTGTACGCGGTTGGCAAGGCTTGCGATCGCGGCGAAACCACGCGCAAGGACTCGGCCGGCGCGATTCTTTATGCAGCCGAAAAGGCAACCTGGATGGCACTGGAAGCGATCCAGGCGCTTGGCGGCAATGGCTACACCAATGACTTCCCGGTCGGACGCCTACTACGCGATGCCAAGTTATACGAAATCGGTGCCGGCACCTCTGAAATCCGCCGCATGCTGATTGGGCGTGAATTATTCAACGAGACTGCATAGTGTTCAATCTACCTGACAATGATCACTGGCACTTACTTAACCTTTTAAAACTCGTCATTGCGGCCTCCGAGCCGCAATCCAGCGCCCTATGGATACCGGCGGTCCGACGCTTCGGTCAAGCCCGGGATGACGGCGATTTTGGCCTTAAGTTAAGTGCTATTGCCGCACGGTTGAGTTATAGCTAAAGTGATGAATCTCAGCGAAGAACAAAAACTGATTCGAGATTCCGTGCGCGAGTTCGTGCAGGATCGTATCGCGCCGTTTGCGGCCGAATGGGATAAAAGTAACCATTTCCCCGCGCAGGAACTGAAGCAAATGGGTGAACTGGGCCTGTTTGGCATAGCGATTCCGGAAGCCTGGGGCGGTAGCGGCGCCGACTATGTTTCATTCGCGTTGGCAATCGAGGAAGTGGCAGCCGGGGATGGCGCCTGCTCGACTATCCTGAGCGTGAATAACTCGGTGGTGTGCGGGTCGTTGCTGGGTTCTGGCAGCGATTTTCTAAAACAGACTTATCTGAAACCACTCGCCTCGGGCGCGCAACTAGGATGTTTTTGTTTGACCGAACCCCAGGCTGGATCGGATGCCGCGGCACTCGAAACACGCGCACAAAAGCAGGGCGATGACTATGTTTTGAATGGCAGCAAAAGTTTTATTACCTCGGGAGCGAATGCCGATGTCGCTATCGTATTTGCGGTCACCGACCCCGATGCCGGCAAGAAAGGCATTAGTGCTTTCGTGGTGCCGACCGACAACCCGGGTTACCAGGTGGGTAAGGTGGAGCAAAAAATGGGTCAGCACGCGTCGGATACCGCGCAGATATTCCTCAAGGATTGCAGTATCCCGGCGGATCATTTGCTGGGTGAGGAAGGCGAGGGATACAAGATTGCGCTGATGAACCTCGAGAGTGGCCGCATCGGTATTGGCGCGCAGTGCGTGGGTATGGCGCGCGCTGCTTATGAATGTGCGCTCGAATACGCGCGTGAGCGCATTACCTTTGGGAAACCAATCATCGAGCACCAGGCGGTCGCATTCCGGCTTGCCGATATGGCGACCCAGCTCGAAGCGGCACGCCTGATGGTTTTACATGCGGCCAGTTTACGCGATGCCGGCGAGCCCTGTTTGAAGCAAGCCAGCATGGCCAAGCTATTTGCCTCGGAGGCCGCGGAAAAAATCTGCTCCGCGGCGATCCAGGTGCTGGGTGGCTACGGCTACCTGTCTGATTTCCCGCTCGAACGCATCGTTCGCGACGTTCGAGTATCTCAAATCTATGAAGGTACTAGCGATATCCAACGTATCGTCATCGCCAGAGAACTCGGGAAATAAGCTATGAGTCGCCTACAAACCCAGGTCAATACTCGCTCGGATGAATTCCAGGGGAATCGCGAGTCGATGGCGGCGTTGGTGGCGGACCTGCGCGAAAAGGTCGCGGGCATAGCCGAGGGTGGCGGTGAGCGCGCCCGCGAAAAACACCTGGGCCGCGGCAAGTTATTACCGCGCGAGCGTATCGAGCGCTTGCTCGATCCAGGATCGCCATTCCTCGAAATTGGCCAGTTTGCCGGCTACGGCATGTACGGCGACGATCGCATTGCGGCCGGTGGCCTGATTGTCGGTATCGGCCGCGTGAATGGCCTCGAGTGCGTGATTGTCGCCAATGACGCCACCGTAAAAGGCGGTACCTATTACCCGATTACGGTGAAGAAACATTTACGCGCGCAGGCGATCGCGCTGGAGAATCGCCTGCCCTGCATATATCTGGTCGACTCCGGCGGTGCACACCTGCCCAGCCAGGATGAAGTGTTCCCGGACCGCGAGCATTTCGGCCGCATCTTTTATAACCAGGCAAACCTGTCCGCCCAGGGCATTGCGCAAATTGCGGTGGTGATGGGGTCCTGTACCGCGGGCGGCGCCTACGTGCCGGCGATGTGTGACCAGTCGATCATCGTCAAGCAACAGGGCACCATATTTCTCGCCGGACCGCCGCTGGTAAAAGCGGCAACCGGCGAAATTGTTAGTGCCGAGGAGCTTGGCGGCGCCGATGTGCATTCGCGTATTTCCGGGGTGACCGATTACTACGCTAATAACGACGACCACGCGCTGGCGATGGCACGTGACGTTGTTGCCGGTCTGAACCTGCGTAAGCAGGTCGATGTCAACACTCGCGAGGCGCGTGAACCGCTTTATCCGTCGCAGGACCTATACGGCATAATGCCGAATGATTTGCGCAAGTCGTTCGATATTCGTGAAATCATCGCGCGGCTGGTGGATGGCAGCGAATTTGATGAATTCAAGCAACTATATGGCACCACCCTGATTTGCGGGTTTGCCCATCTCTATGGGTATCCGGTGGGCATCATCGCTAATAACGGCATTCTATTCTCGGAATCCGCGCTCAAGGGTGCACATTTTGTCGAACTCTGTGCAAAGCGCCGAATCCCATTGATTTTCTTACAGAATATTACCGGTTTCATGGTCGGGCAAAAATATGAGCATGGCGGTATCGCGCGCGACGGCGCGAAGATGGTGACCGCGGTCGCCTGTGCCAAAGTTCCAAAGTTAACGCTTGTGGTCGGTGGTAGCTTTGGCGCCGGCAACTATGCCATGTGTGGTCGCGCCTACGGCGGTCGCTTCCTGTGGATGTGGCCCAATGCGCGCATCTCGGTGATGGGTGGCGAGCAGGCTGCGGCGGTACTCGCGCAAGTCACCCGCGACGGCAAGCAGGCGCGGGGTGAATCCTGGAGCGACGCCGAGGAAGCGGCGATGAAAGAACCGATTCGGGCACAATATGATATTCAGGGACATCCTTATTATGCGAGTGCGCGTCTGTGGGACGATGGTATTATCGATCCGGCGGATTCGCGTATGGTGCTGGGGCTCGGCTTAAGCGCAGCGCTCAATGCGCCGGTGGAAAAAACCGAATTTGGAATCTTCCGCATGTGAGCCGAACTATGCAAAGTTATAACCTCAAAACCAGTGATCGTGGAATCGCCAGTGTGATCCTCAATCGACCCGAGCAGCACAACGCATTCGATGATGGCATGATCGCCGAGCTGATCGAATTGCTCTGTAAACTCGAGCAGGACGACCGTACTAGGGTATTGGTGTTGCGCGCCGCGGGCAAAAGTTTTTCGGCCGGCGCCGATCTGAACTGGATGCGGCGCATGGCCGATTACGATCTCGCCCAGAACCAGGATGACGCGATGCAACTCGCCGAACTGATGCGCAGGCTCAATTGTTTCCCTAAACCGACGATTGCGCTAGTACAGGGTGCCGCCTATGGTGGCGGAGTTGGGTTAGTCGCCTGTTGTGATATTGCGATTGCATCGCCAGCGGCCTCTTTTTGCCTCTCGGAAGTAAAACTCGGCCTGATTCCCGCGGTGATATCACCCTATGTCATCGAGGCGATTGGTGCGCGCGCTGCACGGCGTTTCATGTTGACTGCGGAACACTTTGACGCGGAACAAGCCTGTCGGCTTGGCCTCGTACACGAAGTGGTCGAAGCGCAGGATCTTGATGCCAAACTTGACTCGATAGTCGAATCTTTGCTCGCGGCTGGCCCGGCGGCGCAATCTGCGGTCAAGGAACTGATTCGAATGGTTTCGAACAAGCCGATCGATGACGAGTTAATCCGGGATTGTGCGCAACGAATCGCCCGCATCCGGGCTTCCGGCGAGGCGCGTGAAGGCCTCAGCGCTTTCCTCGAAAAACGTAAACCGAACTGGCCAGAATAACGCGATGTTTAACAAGATATTAATCGCCAACCGTGGCGAAATAGCGATTCGGATAGCGCGTACGGCACGGCGGCTGGGTATCGTCAGTGTCGCGGTGTACTCGAGTGCCGATCGCGATGCCTTACACGTCGAAGCCTGCGATGAAGCCTGGTGCATCGGCGGCGCGGCTGCGAGTGACAGTTATCTGCGTGGAAATAAAATTCTCGAGGTCGCGCAACAATGCGGCGCCCGGGCCATCCACCCAGGTTATGGTTTCCTTTCCGAAAATGCGACTTTTGCTCGAAGCTGTGAACAGGCCGGAATCGTGTTTATCGGTCCACCTGCGAGTGCAATCGAGGCGATGGGTTCGAAGAGCGAGGCCAAGGCACTGATGGCCGCCGCCGGCGTGCCGCTGGTTCCCGGCTATCACGGCGATGCCCAGGACAATCAAACACTTTTATCGCAATCGAATCAACTGGGCTATCCACAACTAATCAAAGCCAGCGCCGGCGGCGGCGGTAAAGGCATGCGCGTGGTATCGCAGGCGAGTGAATTTGAAGTCGCGCTCGAATCTGTACGACGCGAGGCGAGGGCGTCATTTGACGACGATCGGGTATTGATCGAACGCTATCTGAGCAATCCACGCCATGTTGAAATGCAGATTTTTGCCGATCGCGCGGGTAACTGCATTCATTTATTTGAACGCGATTGTTCGATTCAGCGCCGCCATCAAAAGATTCTGGAAGAAGCGCCGGCACCCGGTATCGACGCGGCATTGCGTAATAGCATGGGAGAAGCTGCGGTTAACTGTGCGATGGCGATTAACTATGTTGGTGCCGGAACCGTTGAGTTCCTGCTCGACGAATACGGTAGTTTTTATTTCATGGAAATGAATACACGGCTACAGGTAGAACACCCGGTGACCGAAATGATTACCGGACTGGACCTGGTAGAATGGCAGTTACAAGTTGCAGCAGGCGGGCCATTGCCGATGTCCCAGGATGCGCTTGTTATCAGCGGCCATGCACTCGAGGCGCGTATCTATGCCGAATCCCCTGAACGTGATTTCATGCCCGCGACCGGTCGCGTCGAATACCTGTCAGCGCCCAATACCAGTGCCTCGGTACGCGTCGATACCGGCGTGCGTGCGGGCGATGATATTGGCATCAACTACGACCCGTTGATTGCCAAACTGATCGTGCATGGACACGACCGTAAGCAGGCAATCGCGCGCATGCAGCAGGCATTGCTGGATTATCAGGTACTGGGCCTGCAAACTAATATCGCGTTTTTATCGAGGCTGGTATCGACCGACAGCTTTCGTCTGGCCGAATTCGATACCGGCTTCATCGAACAACATCGGTATGAATTGTTCGCCGAAGACGCGTCGCTACGCGAGCGCGCGGTGCTGATCGCGGCCACGGCGCTGATTCCCGGGTTGCCTGGAAACCCGCGCACGCAAGTCGTTGAATTCGAGGCACAATCACCCTGGGCGCTAAAAAACAGCTGGCGCATGAATGCGTCTGCCGCACACAGCATTCGTATCAGTGATGGCAACTCCAGCTACGAGCTGAGCGCAACCCGGCTTGATCGAGGCTGGGCGCTTGTATACGAAAATAATCGGCATCTTGTCGAAGCCGGATGGCTGGATAGTAAACGCTTACAACTTGAACTGGATGGCGAACGCATTATCGTGCCAGTAATCATCGGGCAGGATAGTATCGCCCTCTGTCTGCAGGGACGAGAATGGAAATTTGAACTGCATGTAGCGGGGCAGGGTGAAGACGACACCGCCGCGACACAGGGTAAACTGGTTGCACCGATGCCGGGGTCGATCATAGCGCTGCAGGTGGCTGTCGGTGATACGGTTCAACCCGGAGACCTGTTGATGGTGTTAGAGGCGATGAAGATGGAACACAGCATCGTCGCATCCGCCGAGGCTACCGTGAGTGAAATATTCTTTGCGATAGGAGACCAGGTGGAAGAGGGACAACAATTGCTTTCTCTGGAGTAAAAATCATGCTACTCGAATCATCACCGCCACGAAAGAAAATGCACCACCGTCGTGTCGATTGCGAGGGTTATCTGCGTGACGATGCCCTGTGGGATATCGAGGCACACATGACCGACACTCGAACTTACGATTGTGCTTATGATGAATTTCACCGCGGCGGCATGATAAAGGCCGGTGAACCAGTGCATGAAATGCGCTTGTGTCTGACCATCGATCTGGATTTTAAAATTCACGATGCGCGTGCTTCGTCGGATCACACCCCATTTGCAATATGCAGCCAGGCTGCGGGTGAAATCAAAACCCTGATTGGCCTCAGGATTGGCAGAGGGTGGATGAAACAGGTACGAGAGCGTATCCCGATTCGTAATAGCTGTACGCACTTAATCGATTTGCTCGGCCCCATCGCCGCGACAGCCTATCAAACCCTGCATGCTGCACTCGAAGAACGAGAGGCAAAGCAGCCTTCGCGCCGGAAACCGCCTATCCTGGATACCTGTCTGGCACTTGACAGTGGTGGAGAGGTAGTAAAAAATCGATGGCCTGAGTTTTACACGCCATCCCAAAACAATGAGACGCAATCATGAGCTTGACACTGGGTTTTGATATCTATGGTACCTTGATCGATCCGCATGGGGTCGTTGTGCAGTTGTCAGAGGTTCTGGGTGATCGTGCCAACGACTTCTCCCAGGTCTGGCGTCAAAAACAGCTCGAATACACTTTTCGCCGAGGATTGATGCGACGTTATGAAAATTTCGCAGTCTGTACCCGGGACGCGCTCGATTACACCGACATGCTGTTGCAAACCAGGCTTGACGATGCGACCAAACAATCATTGTTGCAGGCCTACCGGGTATTGCCGGCCTATGAAGATGTAAAGCAGAGCTTGCAAGTGGTTAGCGACAAAGGTTATCGGCTATTTGCTTTTTCCAATGGTATGGCCGACGCAATACAACAGCTACTCGAGAATGCCGAAATCGATCACTTTTTCGAGGGCGTGGTCAGCGTCGATAGCATAGGGACCTTTAAACCCAATCCCGATGTTTATCACCATTTTGTTGAAACCACCAATAGCGAAATCGAGCAATGCTGGCTGGTGTCGAGTAATGCCTTCGATGTTATCGGCGCAGTATCGGTTGGCATGAAAGCGGCCTGGTTAAAAAGGTTTGATGAAATGGTTTTTGATCCCAGCGAATTTCAGCCAAGCGTTACGATAAGGAGCCTTACTGACCTGGCGACCGAAATTTAAAACTAAATGGCTCTGCATGGAAATCATGTAATGCTATATAGCTTGTAAAAATAGAAATCGTCATGCCGGCGCAGGCCGGTATCCAGTAAGCCGTTGAAAAACATGGATTCCGGCTAAAAACATGCCGGAATGACGTACTATTTTTTTCATGCAGAGCCAATAAAACTAAATATCGATGATTCAGGTTTGTTCGATGGGTGGTATCGAATAGGTGCCGGTTGCATGCGCGACTATATCTTCATCGCTGTAAATCGACACTTCGATTATTGCCAGGCGTTTACCAAGTTTTATAATTTTACCTCTCGCGATCAGGTCGCAGGCGCGGGGTTTGCGTAAAAAATTAATATTGAAATTCGTCGTAACCGCGAGTTTTACTTCTCCGATCATGCTCAGTACCACGGCATACATGCATACGTCGGCGAGCATCATCATCTGCGGACCGGCAATCGTCCCGCCCGGGCGTAACGAATTATCGTTGTAGGGCAATATTATATCAGCCGTGCCGTACTCCATTGTCTGTAGATAAATTCCCGATTCGGCAGCCATGGGTAGCTCGGCCTGGATGATATCGGTAAATTCCACTGCGCTTACTTTACTCATAGCTTCCGATTTTAGCAGTGTTGCCTGAATCAGTCAGCGGCGGTGACTGTGACACTTTTGCAGCCAGTTCGATAAGCCAGTTGGCCACTATTCTACACTCGCGTCGTATTGTGGTTTTTGGCGGCTGTCGTAAATAGTAATCTGTGTGCAGATGGTATGGACTGGAAAAAACTTCTACCAGCTCCCCGGATTGCAGATACTTATCAATAAAGGGACGTCTGCCCAGCATTATGCCGTCACCGCGTTGTGCCGCTCCGATGGCGATTAACGAACCGTCAACCATTAATCCATGAGAAACATCGACATCATTCGGCAAGTACCTGTGAAACCATCGGTGCCAGTCGTCGTCGTAACCCAGCACATGAATCAGTTCGAATTCGGGCAGGTCGTCTGCCTGCTTCGGCCATTCCCCATCTGCAAACAGGTCCGGTGAGCATACCGGCGTTATTACCGAGGTAAAAAGCCTGGTCGTATCTGGATCGATACCGGCATCCCCGGTTATAAATATCTCCAGGTCCGAGGGGCGCAATTTATGATTGTTTTGGGTTTGATCAAGGGTTTTGATGCGTAGCTGGATATTACGATGTAAGGCCTGGAAGGGCTTGAGCTGAGGCGCTAGCCATAGCGCTGCAACGGCAGAGGTACAGTGAAGTGACACGGTTTGTTGATGTTGGCCTGGAAATAACTGGTCGGTAACCGAGTCCAGCCGATCCAGTGCTTCGTGCACTGCATCCAGGTAAGTCTGGCCGGTGTTGGTCAGGGACAATCGGCGGTGATGGCGAATAAACAGGGCGGTGTTCAGGTAGCCTTCCAACTGGCGCATCTGCTGGCTGACGGCGGCCTGGGAAATATTGAGATCCTCTGCGGCCAGGGAAAAACTCAGGCGCTGGCCGGCTGCTTCAAAAGTTCGCAAAATATTTAAACGTGGGCGTTTCAAGCTTTTCTATTCGCATAAGTTTTACTTATATATAGTGGCAGCATTTATTGTTTGACGCAAGCTATACGCCTGCCTAAAGTTTGCGTTAGAACTACACAACTGGATCTAGCCATAATGAACTTCTTTTCCTTCCTGACCGACGACGATATCCGCTACGTACATGAGTCTTCTCTTGAAATCTTAGAGGAGGTTGGTCTGCTGGTTCGCAATGAAAAAGCACGCAAACGCTTCGCCGAGCACGGTGCAATTGTCGACCACGAAACCGAGATGGTGCGCATACCTTCAGCCGTCGTCGAAAAGTACCGTGTCCAGATACCGCCGACGATTACCCTGCGCGGCCGAGATCCCGCCTTTGATGTTACCTTCCCGCGAAAATTGCCGGTTATCGCAACAGCCAGTTCGGCACCGGATATTGTCGACCCTGTTACTGGAATAACACGCCGATCGCGATCCGATGATATTGCGCGTATTGCACACCTGGTCAACGAGTTACCCGGCTTCGATCTGTTTTCGATCTCGACTCTCGCCGACGATGCGCCAAAGGATCAATTCAGCCTGACCCGTTTCTACACGGCACTGAAGAACTGCGTCAAACCGGTACGTACCTCTGTTTATAATATCGGTGAAGCGGAACAGGTGATCAAACTCGGTGAACTCATTGCCGGTTCGAAGGAGGCCTTCTGGGAACGTCCTTTTATCAATTTCGGATATTGTTCGATTGTCTCGCCCCTGACGATGGATTTTGATAGTACCGATACGATGATGTACTTTGCCGAAAAAGGTATTACCGCCTACGGTACGATCGCGCCGATGGGCGGACTGAGTACACCGCTTACCCTGCCGGGTATGCTGGTCATCATGAACGCCGAATGGCTCGCGGCCGCAACGCTGGCGCAAATGTCCAAAGCCGGTACGGCCCAGATATATAACTTCCTGCCCGTGTTTGCCGATATGCGCGATGGCGCCTATGCGCCGGGCGCGATCGAAATCGGCATGATGAATTCTGCCGTCTGTCAAATGGCACGTTTTTATAATGTACCCGCGGGCGGCTATCTCGGCCTGACCAATTCCAAGGTCGCCGATGCCCAGTCGGGTTTCGAAAAAGGCATGTCACCGCTAATGGGGGCCTTGTCCGGGGCTGATTTTATCGTCATGGGCGGCCTGCAGGATGCGCTCATGTCCTTCGATTTTGGCCAGGTCACGATCGACAACGAGATTGCATTGATGATTAAACGGGTACGCGAAGGGTTCGGATTTAGCAAGGAAGCCGCCTCGGTGCAGGAGATTAAGGACACCGGCCCGGCCGGCATGTTCGCGGCAAATCCCGCGACCCTGGAACGTATGCATACCGCCACCTTTATGCCCGAGTTGGCAGATCGAAAGCTACGCGAGCACTGGGAGCTGGAGGGCAGTTCGACTATTCATCAGCGCGCGCTGAATAAGGCGTTTGATATTCTTTCGCAGCCGAATTCGATCGCATTCGATCCTGATGTCGATGCGCGTATTCGCGCCGAATTCGAAGGCATGGTCGCTGGTGACGCCAGGCTTCAGGAAGGCTGGAAGCGGCTGGATATTGGCAGCAAGGTACCCGAGCGCGGTCGGCGCCAAAATCGTCGTCGACAAAAAAAGCACTAGCAAATCACACTGTAAAGAGCACTAGATCATGGCGGTTTCACTTCCCACAAGCGCACGCATCGTCATCATTGGCGGTGGCGTGATTGGTACCAGTATCGCCTATCACCTGACCCGGTCGGGTGAAAAGGATGTGCTACTACTCGAAAAGTCGAAGTTGACCGAGGGTGCTACCTGGCATGCGGCCGGCCTGGTCGGCCAGTTTCGCTCCCAGCAAAACCTGATGAGCCTGATGAACGACAGCGTCAAACTATTTGACGTTCTCGCCGATGAAACCGGCCAGGATCCAGACTGGCGCAAATTTGGCAGCCTCAGGCTTGCGCAAACCGAAGACCGCTGGAAGGAGTTACTCAAGTCTTATTCCGCCGCGCAGGCGGTAGGGTTCGAGATGAACCTGCTGACGCCCAACGAGGCCCGCGATGTTCACCCGCTTATCGAAACCAGCGACCTGGTTGGCGCCGCTTTTATCCCGGCAGATGGATACATAGATCCAAATAGCCTGACCCAGGCTTACGCGAAGGGCGTTCGCGCTAACGGCGGCCGTATCATCGAGGGTGTCATGGTCAAGGATCTATTGCGTGACGGTGACCGCATCACCCATGTGGTGACTGATCAGGGCAACATTGCGGTGGAAACAGTGGTCAATGCCGCGGGACTCTGGGCGCGCCAGGTTGGCTGGATGGCCGGGGTCGAGATTCCTGCCGGCGTGGTCGAGCATCAATATCTGGTGACCGAGAAATCTGACCTGATACCTCCGTACCTGCCAGCCCTGCGTGATCCTGACGGCGGTTTCTATGCGAAACCCGAGCCTGGTGCGCTGGCCATCGGCGGATGGGAGCGGCAGACCAACACGGTTAATCCGATAGAGGGTTTTCCATGGGCGAATGAACGCTTTTTATTCGATGGTGATATGGATCGTCTGGCCGAGTTTTTTGAACCCGCGATGCATCGTTTGCCGGTGCTCGGTGAACTGGGTATGCGCACCATCATCAATGGGCCGATTCCAATTTCGCCCGATGGTGAACCAATCATGGGCCCGGTACCGGGTCTGAGTAATTTCTTCGCGGCCTGCGCCTTCACCTCCGGCATTGCCGCGTCGGGCGGTGCCGGCAAGGCGGCCGCCAACTGGATCATGTATGGCGATCCCGGCCTCGATTTATGGGCATTTGATATCCGTCGCTTCGGTCCGCTGCATGCCGGTGCGCGCTTCCTGCATGACCGGGCTGTCGAGAGCTATAGCAAGTACTACGCGATCCACTGGCCGGGTGAGGAACTCGAATCGGCCCGCGGCGTGCGACGCAGTCCGCTGTACGCGACTTTGAAAGCACAGGGTGCGGTATTCGGTTCGAAGTTTGGCTGGGAGAGGGCTAACTGGTTTAGTTACGGCGATATCCCGCAACAGGAAGTCTATGGCTTCGACCGGCCCCAACAGGACATCACCGTTGGCCGCGAACATCGCGCGGCGCGGGAGGCGGTGGTCCTGATCGTTATGTCATCCTTCACCAAAATTGAAATCAGCGGATCCCAGGCCTGCGCATTCCTTCAATACCTGGCGGTGGCCAATGTCGACCGGGAGCCGGGTGGAGCAACCTATACACAGCTGTGCAACGAACGCGGCGGCATCGAGGCCGATGTTACTATCATTCGTCGTTCGCAAGATTGCTTCTGGTTGATCACAGGATCCGGCCTTGGCGTTCGCGACCGGCACTGGATCGAAAGCCATCTGAAAAACAATCTCGATCGGCACACCAGCAGCAAGCAATGGACTCGATCAGGCGAGCAATGGATTCAGACGGGTGAACAATCGATGCGACCGAATCCACCGAGGTTCAACAATGTGGAAATCCGGGATATCACCTCGGCCCATGGCGTCATAAACCTGGCCGGGCCGTTGGCTCGTAAAGTGCTAGAGAAGGTCTGTGATGACGATGTCAGCCACGAGGCATTCCCGTTCATGGCCGCAAAAGAAATCAGGATCGGTTATGCGCCGGCCCTTGCCTACCGGGTTACCTATATCGGTGAACTGGGATGGGAACTCTACATTCCATCTGAATACCTTCAGTACGCATACGAGCAACTACAGGCGGCTGGTGAAGAATTCGGCATCACCAATATCGGTTACCGTGCAATCGACAGCCTGCGCCTGGAAAAAAGATATCTGGCCTGGGGCGTTGACATTACTCCCGACTACAACCCTTTCGAGGCAGGATTGCAGTTTCTGATTGACTGGAATAAGGGAGACTTTATTGGCGCCGAGGCGCTCGCCAGGATCAAACAGGAAGGCGTTAAGCAAAAACTCGTATGTCTTGCGCTGGATGATCCTTTGCATGTATTCGGCGGTGAAGCCATTTTTTGCGGCGACAAGGTTGTTGCGCAGACTACCAGCGGCAACTTCGGTTACTCGACGGGCAAGAGCCTCGTGCTCGGATATTTGCCGGTCGATATCCTTGATTGTAGTGATTTTATGGTCGAAGCTTTCGGCGAGCGTAGTTCGGCGTCGATCGTGAAGGGAGCGATCTACGATCCGAAACGGGAAAAGATTCTCTGCTGATTTCGATAGATATCTGCCCGAGTTGGGGATTCCATACGTACAGTGTTTCCTCTTTTGCCTGGCTACAGGAGCAACTACCGCCGCAAGTCAGTTGATTAGCATCGATTCTGATCTTTCCCTTGCTGACCCAGAATTCCAGCATGCCTTTCATCGCTTCGGGCTCGACATCGAAATGCAGCGCCGCATCGCTCAGGCTGACTTGCCGACGGGACTCCAGGTAGTTTTTAAGGTCACTCAAAATCATGCGGTTTGCAACCCTCCTGTCTGACGTTTACCGGCATAGCCCCGTATCCCGATGAATAACAGGACCGCGTACAACAATACCAGGCCAATCGTTGTCATGGCTTGCAGCGGATTCTCGCCGATTCGGGCAATCTGATAAAATAGGGTCGCCGAAATATAGGCAACCGAAGTAGTCCAGAAAGCCACGAATCCAGCCCATGGTGCACCGGCTTCGCGTGCTATGACCCCAATCGTCGCGGCACAGGGAAAATACAACAATATAAACAACAGGTAGGAAAAGGCGCCAGCCTGGCCGTCAAAACGACTGGCCATGACACCAAATATCCCGCTGTTGACGGCTAGCTGTTCGGCAGCAGATCCGCTATTTTCAATATCACCGACATTCAAACCCAGGGGATCCAGTACCAGTTCAGTCAGGCCCGACAGGTTTTGTGGAATAGTGGCGGCAGCTTGCGAAATCGAAAGCAGAAAATCAAACGAACCCTGCTCCTGGTCTGGCAGGTTCTGTTCGGATATTTGCGTATATATAGAATCAAGCGTACCGACCACGGCTTCCTTGGCCAGCACGCCGGTAAATATTCCAACCGTCGCGGGCCAGTTGTCCTGCTCGATTCCAATCGGTATAAATATGGGGGTCAGGGTTTTACCGATTGCACTGAGTACCGAGTGCTCACTGTCTTCATTGCCAATCGATCCGTCGGTACCGATGGAGTTCATCACATTCAAGGCAAGAACCATGATGATAATCACGCGACCGGCATCGCGGACAAATAATCTAACCCGGTCCCAGGTTCGCAGTAACACACCTTTTAGCGTGGGGATATGATAGGTTGGCATTTCCATCAGAAAGCCACTGCTCTCTCCCGACAACAACGAGTGCTTCATGATAAGACCGGTCAGGATGGCCATCAAAATTCCAATCAGGTACAGCGCGAACACCAGGTTCTGTCCATTCGCCGGAAAAAAGGCGGCGGCAAATAGCACGTAGACCGGTAGCCGCGCGCCACAGGACATAAACGGGTTCATCAGGATGGTCAACTTGCGCTCACGAGCGCTTTCCAGGGTCCGGGTCGCCATTACCGCCGGCACATTACAGCCGAACCCCACTATCATCGGCACGAAAGCCTTGCCCGGCAATCCAATCGCGCGCATGAATCTATCCATCACGAAGGCGGCGCGCGCCATGTAACCCGAATCTTCCAGGAACGATAAAAACAGGTAGAGACAGGCAATAATCGGAATAAATGTGGCCACCACCTGCAAACCACCGCCAATCCCCCGGGCGAGGATTAGCGTCACCCATTCAGGTAAACCCAGCAGTGTCAGAATTTCGGAGAAGCCATCGACAAATAGCGCGCCGGCCACACCGTCGAAAAAGTCGATAAAAGCGCCACCGAAGTTGATCGTGAACATAAACATCAGATACATCACCGAGAGAAATATCGGTACCCCCAGGAAACGGTGCAAAACAACCTGGTCGATACGATCCGAGAGGTATCTTTTGACCTTGCCTCTTCGTTTGATCACCAGTTGGGTAATAGCGTGCGCGTGACCGTAGCGTGAATCCGCGATAAATACATCCGCGGTCTCACCGAAAATATCCTGTATGTGCTTTTGCCAACGGGCAACCAGTTCCAGGATAGATTTGTCCACGAGTTCATGCTCGAAACTTTTATCGCCCTCAAGCAATTTCAAAGTGAGCCAATAGGCATTGTATTCGTATTCCTGGGCCGGCAGATGTTGTCTTATATCCGCGATAGCAGTCTCCACCTCGGTATCCATGGTCAGCTTGAAACCACTATCAATGTCCTTATCGATCACGGCGATCAGCGCCTGTTTCAATTCAGGGATGCCCTGTCCGGATACCGCAATGACGGCGACCACAGGACAGCCCAGTTTTTGTGCTAACAAATCCACGTCGATTGAAATCCCGCGCTTTTGCGCGACATCCATCATGTTTAAAGCAAGCACAACGGGTACACCCATTTCAAGCAGTTGCACGGTCATGTAGAGGTTTCTTTCGAGGTTGGCCGCGTCGAGCACGTTGATGATGACATCCGCTTCTCGACTGAGTAAAAACTGGCGCGCCACATGTTCATCCAGCGACAGTGCATCGAGGGTATAGATACCCGGCAGATCAATAACGGAAACCTTTCGATTATCCTGCAGGTTTGAACTACCCTGTTTACGTTCTACCGTGACTCCCGGCCAATTACCGGTGGTTTGGCGAATTCCCGTCAGGCAGTTAAATATTGCGGACTTCCCGCAATTGGGATTACCGGCTATCGCGATCGTGGTCATCTTTCAGGAATTCAGGTGAGCGTGTCTGTATCTTGCGCAGGCGTGGGCCTGAGAAAAACATTCGCGGCAATGCTGGAGCCCAGGGCGACACGGCTGCCATTGCTTGATACCACGACACCTCCATGGCGCTGGTGTAATACCAATATTTCCTGGCCTTTGCGAAGGCCCAGGCTCATCAACTTTTTTTGCAGGGCTTTACCGCCCCCGATATGGGAGATGAGACCGTGAAATCCCGTTTCAGGATGGTTTAGATTGAGTGCTTGATCCATGTTCTTTGCTAATGAGAATAATTCTCATTAGCGTATTAATTATGACTAATATTGTCAATAGCGCAACGATAGAAAAGACACATAAGTTGACATGGATCAATTAACAGGGCTTCTAGGCTAATCCAACGAAAGTTAACGGGACATACTTGAGAAAATTCATGTAATGAGTAAATGCCTGGTCACCCGGTTACTTCATGTTGCTGACATGATTGATCATCGCCTGGATCGCCGGGATTGTATTCGATGTTTTAATTATTATCTGAGGATTTTTTTCGGCGAATACTCGAAATACTTCATCCGCAAATCCTTGCCCAAGCTGCTTCACGCTTTTGAAATCGAGTTCAACTTCGCGGAATTTTTCGAGATTCGACAGCAGGCGCTTTGCCTCGGAGCGTGAAATATAGTCTTCTTTTAACAATTTGATCATGACTTTTGTCTTCTGAAACTGGAAGTCATACTCTTCCGGAGCGAATTCGGAAAATACCTTTTCCAGTTTTGTCTTTGAGTCTCGTCTCAGAAGAAAACTTACCCTTGTGCCTTTTTGAAATCGTGGTTTCGAGACAAATACATCATCCAGGGCGCGGTCCCACTCGATCTGGATTGCGTGCGACCGCAGGGAAAATTTATCAGCCGCTTTGGATGAAAAAAATATGCCTTCTCCAGAATGAGCCTCCGGCATAGTAGTTGTTTTTCCCTTAATGAGATCAATCATCGAGGCATGCTCGTCTTCAAGTAGTAATTTGCTTGCGATAGATGCAAATACGCCTATTCCATTATCCAGGATTTCAAATTTCAACTGCGCCGCATCCAGACTAACCTGAACATGACATTTCACCGCTTCGGAATGATCGATTGCATTGTTCAGCATTTCCGTAAATGCATAGTTGACAATGGATTCCTGGTTTTCCGACAAAGATTGTTTTAGATTCAGTATGATCGCAAGTTGCTGGTAAACTTGGCTTTCATCGAGCCCTGAAAGCGTAAATGTTTTTTTGTAATGATGGGTTTCTAGCATCTTACCAGGCAGGAAATAATAAGATGAGCGGGTCGAACCCGCCTTTAAAACCGTACCAGCATTAATTAAGCTGCGTAGATGGACATTCAGCGCCTGACGGCTGATTTCGAGCAAGTCACATAACTCGCTGGAGTTTGCTGTTTCATGACGCTTCAGAAATTCAACTATTTTGTCTTTGGTCGCCATGTGGTGATGAATGGTGGCAGCTTTTGTCAATTTATAATCAACTAATTCGAATGACTATTGTCAATAAATACTAGCAATTGTCAACTAATTGTCAATTAAATTTAAATTAATAATCAACTAATTTATTTTATACAAAGACCGCTATGTTAAACGGTCGCGAACCCCGCGTAGCACGATATCGGTGTAACCGACCACGCCAACAACTTTCCTGTGGTCTATTACCGGCGCCCGGCTCAGGCCGAAGGTTTCGAATAGGCGCGTGCAATAACGAATGTCCATATCCGGGTCAACGCTGACTACCGGCTTCGACATGATTTCGTAAATATTGACGCGATCGGGTGATTTGTCTTTAGCGAGAACATGCTTGGCAATATCCGATAACAGTACGATGCCATACTCGTCGTTATCATGACGCATATCCACGATAAAACACTTGGATTCCGGGTGTTTTGAATTTCTCAAAGCCGTCGCCACGGTATCCATTCCTTCTATCAGGTCAAAATCTGGTCGCATCACGTCTCGTACTCGGACAATTGGTTTAATACTCATATTTCTTCCCCAACAATTTCAGATAACTGGCTGACCTGGTGCGATATGCCAACGGCATCATCGACATCGATGCTAAAGGCGATGCCGGTACCCGGGTTCGCTTCAAATTCGCCGGCACTGGCAATGGTTTCAAGAATATCCCGACACATGTGTTCTTCCACCAGCAGTAGAATCATGTCTCTTTGTGTCTCCAGGCTTAAACCGAGAAAGGTTTTGGCGACCTGTATGCCTTCGCCTCGAGCGCTGGGAATAACGGTTGAACCGGTGGCGCCTTTTTCCCTGGCGGCTTCTACAATTTTATCGGTGATCGAATCCTCGGTCAGTGCAATGATTAATTTAAAGTGCATGGCAAACTCTCGTTAGGTTGGTGGTGTAGGTTTACTGCGTCTGGCAGACCACTCAGATAATTGAGCGTAAGCCATCACAGACATAATTGGAAACAGGCTGGCAAAGGCGATCAGGCCAAAACCATCGAGCAGGGGGTTGCGACCGGGTACCGTGCTGGAAAGGCCGAGGCCGAGTGCCGCGACCAGCGGCACGGTGACCGTTGAAGTAGTGACGCCGCCCGAGTCGTAGGCGAGCGCGATGATAAGGCGTGGAGCATATATGGTTTGTATCATCACGAACACATAACCGGTGATAATGTACCAGTACAAGGGCGTGCCGGTGATTATTCGAAACACACCCAGGGCAATACCGATCGCAACCCCAATCGCTACCGCGATACGCAGGCCCCAAATACCAATGCTGCCCGCCGAAACCTGGTTAGCCTTGATCGCGACTGCGAGCAGGGCTGGTTCGGCAATAGTAGTAGAAAAACCTATTGCAAAACCGAAAAGATAAATCCATTTGTAATCCCACCAGTCGATGATACCGTCGGGGTTACCGGCGGCAATGAATGCCGGGTCGGTTAGTTGTTGCGCCATTAGTTTACCGAGTGGAAACAACGCGGCTTCCAGGCCTTCGAGAAAAAATCCCAGACCTAACAGCACCAGCACGAAGCCGGTGATAATTTTTTTCAGGTTAGGGATTGGTTTGCGCAGGATGAGCAGTTGAAAGCCAAAGATAATAACCGCAATAGGCAGCACGTCCCAGATGGTATCCAGTATGGTTAGCACCAAATCGATGAAAATCTGCAGCATGGCTATTTCAAACCACCATGCCGTAGGCCATCACAAATATCATCGGCGTAAGCGAGGCAAAGGCAATCAGGCCGAAACCATCGATCATCGGGTTGCGCCCCTTGATGGAACTCGCCAGGCCCACGCCGAGTGCGGTTACCAGGGGTACGGTAATGGTTGATGTGGTTACTCCGCCAGAGTCATAGGCGATACCGATAATTTCCCTGGGCGCGAAAAAGGTCATTAACACGACCCCGCTATAGCCGATGATAATCAGGTACTGGACGGGCCAGCCTTTAATAATTCGGAATACGCCGATGACGATCGCAAAGCCGACAGAAAATGCAACCGTAATACGTAAACCAAGTGCATAGGATTCCATCGACTGCAGGCTATTTTCGATCATGTTGCCCGTCGCAGCGACGATAGCAGCTTCATCAGCGACTGCGATTAATGCGGGTTCGGCTATCGTCGTGCCGAATCCAAGGGCAAAGGAAAAGACCAGCAACAGGAATAAATTGCCCTTGCTGGCGAAAGAGCGGGCCATGGTTTCGCCAATCGGGAACAGGCCCATATTGAGACCTTGTACGAACAGGGTCAGGCCGATAACTACAAAGATTATTCCGAGCGCAATTTCGCCGAAGTTTGGAATCGGTTCCTGCAAAACCGCAAACTGAAAAAAACCGATGACTAAAATGATGGGCAGTAGATCCCGCAGGCTTTCGAGCAATGATGTGAGTATTGCCTGCAGTGATTTCATGGAATCCTGTGGAAGGGTAATGCGCAATGAACTATATCAGGACAGGCGACGAAGACAAATGATACATATCAAGAACAAGTTGAAATTTGTGAAGTCACACAGGTTCCCTGGTTGAATCTTGTTTCGATCAA
>QNFD01000003.1 GCA_003645435.1 Gammaproteobacteria bacterium
CCGCGCAATCGACCCTCGACACTGTAACCGGCGATATGTGGCGTGGCGAGAGATACCCTGTCGAGCAGTTCACGCGAAATATCGGGTTCATTTTCCCAGGTGTCGAGAAACACGACCAGGTCTGGTCGGGATTCCAGCGTGTTTAACAGCGCCTGGTTGTCCACCACAGGCCCTCGCGCCGCATTCACCAGCAGACAATTCTTTGGCAGTCCACGCAGTCCCGCCTGATCGAGTAAATGCCAGGTCGGGTGTTTGCCCGTGCGGGTCAGCGGCACGTGCAGGCTAATGAAATTGCACTCCGAGATGATTGTGTCCAGCTCAACGAAGGTCTGGCTGGAAGTCCGGGCTTCATCCAGTGGGGGGTCGTTGAGCAGGGTCTCGATGCCAAGTGTCCGCAGCTTTTGATATAGACGTGAACCAACGTTGCCATAACCGACGATCCCGGCCTTCAGGTCGAATGGATTAAAACCCAGACGTTCCGAGAGCGCAAACAGGCCGCTAATGACATATTCCGAAGCCGCCTCGGCATTGCATCCGGCCGCATTGCTAAAGGCGATATCATTGTTTTTCAAATACTCGAGATCGACATGATCGGTGCCGATAGTCGCGGTACCGACAAACTCGACAGGCGTGTCCTGCAAAAGTTTTTTGTCGATAGCGGTGACGGTTCGCACCAGCAGGCATCGGCAATCGAGTAAATGCCGGCGTTCAATTTGTCGGCCCGGCAGTAAAATCACTTCTCCCAGGTCCTTAAACGCTTCCTGGACCCGCGGAATATTCTCGTCCGCGACTATCTTCACGTCTGAATGCAAAAACGCTGAATCAGTTGTTCGAGCATGTTGATGGTGGGATCGATTTGATCGATGGGCAGGAATTCATCGGGCTGGTGCGCCTGGTTGATAGACCCCGGACCGATGACGATGGTCTCGGTCTGCATTCGATTAAAATAGGGCGCCTCGGTACCGAAGGCCACGCTGCTTGCCGCTTTTCCGGTATAGACCTTCAGGTATTCTGCAATTTCGCTCGCCGCGGAAGTGTCCATTGCCGGGGTTGAATCACCGATAATTTGACAGCTATTGGTCAGGCCCCGCCGAGTACTGACGGCGTCGGCAATTTCCTGGATGTCGTTGTGCAGGGTTTCGATCGACATGCCGGGTAGATAGCGAATATCGATCAATAGTTCGCAGTCCCCGCAGATACGATTGGAATTGTCGCCACCATGAATATGTCCGAGGTTCATGGTCGGTGCCGGGATTACGAAGGCCGGGTCCTGGTATTGTGTTTGCAGGCCTTCGCGGTATTTAAGTAACTCACCGATGAATTCGTGCATGCCTTCGAGCGCACTGTTGCCGAGCGAGGGATCACTGGCGTGCCCCGACTGGCCGTTGAAATCTATTACCAGGGATAACACGCCCTTGTGCTGACGAATCGGCTGCAGGCCGGTTGGTTCGCCGATAATACAATAGCGGCCCAGCTTTTTACCGTTGTCGGCAATCAGCTTTGCGCCGGCCATGGTAGATTCTTCATCCGCGGTGGCAACAATAGTCAACGGTCGTTTGAGCTTGCTAAAATCAAATTTCGTGCTCGCGGTCAATGCCAGTGCAAGAAAGCTCTTCATGTCGCAGCTGCCCAGGCCGTAGAGTCGATTATCTTTTTCCTCGAGCTGAAATGGGTCGCTTTGCCATAGATCCGCGTTGTAAGGAACCGTATCGGTATGACCCGATAGTACCAGTCCATCGGACCCTGAACCCGCGCGCGCGATGAGGTTAAACTTGGATTCTTCAACGGTTTGCATTTCGACGTCGAATCCGCGGCTTTCCATCCAGTTGGCGAGCAGGTCGATTACCGCACGGTTACTCATATCGAGATGGGCGTGAAAACAACTGACCGAAGGTGTCGCAATCAGCTGTCGGATCATTTCGATCGTGCCTGGTAAGCCTCTATTCATCAATATATCCGAGGCTTGCTAGTCGAGAATATCCGTGACCGCGCCTTCCGAGGCGGAGCTGACGAGGCGCGCATACTTGGCCAGCACGCCACGTTTATAACGAGGTTTCGGTGCTTTCCAGGCCTTTGCGCGTTTGCGTAATTCGGCATCGCTGAGTTTGACATTCACCTGTCGCTTCTCGGCGTCTATAGTAATGATATCGCCATTTTTCAATAACGCGATTGGACCGCCGACGGCTGCCTCCGGCGTAACATGTCCAACCACAAATCCGTGAGACCCCCCGGAAAACCGGCCATCGGTTATAAAAGCAACGTCCTTACCCAGGCCCTTGCCCATGATCGCAGAAGTGGGTGATAGCATTTCACGCATACCGGGACCACCAATCGGTCCTTCGTAGCGCACGACGATGACGTCGCCTTTTTTCACGGTACCATCGAGAATCTTTTTCAGGGCCTGTTCTTCAGAGGCAAATATTCTCGCTTTGCCGGTGAATTGAAGACCTTCCTTGCCGGAAATCTTCGCAACCGATCCTCCCGGTGCGAGATTGCCGTGCAAAATTACGAGGTGGCTATCCTTCTTGATCGGATTGTCGAGGGCGTGAACTATGTCCTGGCTTTTCGGGTAGGGCTTAACCTTTGCCAGGTTTTGCGCCAGGGTTTTACCGGTGACGGTGAGGCAGTCACCGTGTAGCAGTCCGGCGTCGAGCAGCATTTTCATTAGCGGCTGGATGCCGCCGATTTCGATCAAGTCAGACATCATCGCCTTGCCGCTGGGACGCAGGTCAGCGAGTACCGGTACGCGTTTGCCGACGCGGGTGAAGTCGTCGAGCCTGAGCTTGACGCCAATAGCCGATGCCATCGCCAGTAGATGCAACACCGCGTTGGTCGAGCCAGCGAGTGCGATTACTATGGTTATCGCATTTTCGAAAGCCTTTTTGGTCATGATATCGCTGGGTCGGATATTCGATTTCAACAGGCGCATCGCCGCTTTGCCCGCTTCAAAACAGTCTTTTGACTTGTCGTCGGATATCGCCGCCTGCGCTGAACTGTTGGGTAAGCTCATGCCCAGTGCTTCGATTGCCGATGCCATCGTGTTGGCTGTATACATGCCGCTACAGGAGCCTGGTCCGGGAATTGCGGTACACTCTATCTGTCGCAGTTCTTTTTTACTGATCTTGTGCTGCGCCTGTTTACCGACCGCTTCAAATACGCTGACGATGTCGGTGTTTTGGCCCTTATGACAGCCCGGCATGATGGTGCCGCCATAGACAAATACCGATGGCCGGTTTAGCCGCGCCATCCCCATCAGGCAGCCCGGCATGTTTTTGTCGCATCCGCCGATGGTTACGAGTGCGTCGAAGCCCTGGCAACCAGCGACCGCTTCGATCGAATCGGCAATTATTTCGCGTGATACCAAAGAATATTTCATGCCCTCGGTGCCCATCGAGATACCATCGGAGATGGTGATCGTATTGAATACCACGGCCTTCGCGTTAGCCGCATTGGCGCCTTCGGCGGCTTTCAGTGCGAGTTGATCAATATGCATATTGCAGGGAGTGACCATACTCCAGGTAGATGCAATACCAATCTGGGGTTTTTTAAAGTCACCATCATCGAAACCAACCGCGCGCAGCATTGAGCGGCTGGGTGCGCGTTCGACGCCATCGACAACTAGCGAAGAAAACTTCCGAATGTTGGATTTGCCGGTATTAGGTTTTTTAGTAGCCATTGTCAGGTCAGTATTTATTAGGGAGTCGAGTAGGTTAGGCAAAGCCAGGATTTGTTGCAAGTGTTTAAGGCATGAATCGTATCAGTCGCGTATTACCGATACCTGCTTCAACAAATCGATAAAATCTCTTCTATACTTGATGAGTAATACGAAAGACTCCTCGCAAAATATGTTTGAATTGTTTTTGGTCGCAGGCGCCAGCATAGGTTTAACCGTGATGGCATTCCTAATCTGGCAAAAAATGTCAGTAAAACCGGACCCCGGTGTTAAAGCGGCCGAGCCCGATACCAGTCAACTCGAACTTCTAATCGAAAATACCTTTGGATCTACCGGGGAGACCTTTTTCTATTCCCTGGCCCGTGAATTGTCTCAATTTCTGGCGATCGACTCGGTACTGCTGGCCAGTTGTGAAGACCAGGAGGCGGGTGTTTATCGCACGCTTGCCTACTGGTGTGACGACAGCTATATCATGAATCAAATCGTTTCGGTGCTGAACAGTCCTTGCGAAGATGTTACCGGGCTTTGCTACCTGGAGACCTCGGCGAGTGCGCTTTACCCGGAATCAAGTTTACTCAAGCAACGATTTCCAGTTGCGGGGTTTTTCGCGATCAGGCTGCTTGATTCATCGGGTAATGCTGTCGGATTGATGGCTGGAATGCATCGTTCTGCCTTACGTCTGGGCAAGGATAAGCTCGAGATTATAAAACTCTTCTCTGCCAGGGCCGCGGCCGAGCTGGAACGTAGGCTTGCAGCCAGCGACGTGCTAAGCGCGAAAGAGAAGGCACAGATTACATTGCATTCGATCGCTGATGCGCTAATAACCACAGACTGCTCTGGTTGTATCGATTACATGAATCCGGTGGCGGAGACTTTAACCGGCTGGCGTTTCCATCAGGTCATGGGAATGTCACTGGAAGCAGTTTTGCATCTCGAAGATGACGATACCGGGCTGGTAGTCCCCGATCCGGCCCTGCGATGCCTGTCGGAGAAAAGAATTATAGCGCCCAAATCGGATAACGTGCTGATTTCCAGAAATGGTGAGCGCTATTCGATACAGGGTTCTGCCGGCCCGATGCTGGATTCGAGCGGCGATTGCATTGGTGTAGTGCTGGTATTTAAAGATGTAACCGACTCGCACCGTCTGCAAAAACTGATGGTGCACAAGGCCACTCACGACCCCTTAACCGGCCTGGTCAATCGGTCTGAATTTGAACAACGATTAAAGAAAGCCCTGCAAAGCACCAAAGAGTATGAAAACACCCATGCACTACTGTACCTGGATCTCGATCAGTTCAAAGTGGTAAATGATGCAGCGGGCCACACGGCGGGAGACGAGTTGCTCAAGCAGGTCTGTGCGCTGCTTGCCAACCAGTTAAGAGGCCGTGATACGCTCGGCAGACTCGGCGGTGACGAGTTCAGTGTCTTACTCGAAAATTGTCCCCTGAGCAAGGCTGCCAAGGTTGCAAAAATACTGATCGACGTGATTCGCGAGTATCGTTTTAGCTGGGAAGGCAAGACTTACCAGGTAGGGGTTAGCATCGGTATCGTACCGATTACAGCCGAGTCGGCCTCTACCGCCGAACTCATGACCCAGGCTGACCAGGCCTGCTATTGCGCTAAAGATCTGGGGCGGGGAAGGGCGCATGTCTACGATGCAATTGACGCCGATCTGGCCCAGCAGCATGGTGAAATTTTACAGAATTCAGATCTGCGCGAAGCGATAGAGAAAGAACAATTCCAGCTATTTTACCAGCCAATCAAGCCGCTCGACCCGGTGCAAAATGGAAATCATATGCACGCCGAGGTTTTACTGAGAATGCGCGATCAGTCAGGTAACTATATTTTGCCGGGTTCATTTCTTCCGGCCGCGAACCGGTTTGGTTTAATGCGGCAGATCGACCGCTGGGTGATTGACAAGATTTTCGGTGATTATGCACACCTGTTCATGCAGAACCCGAACCTGGTTTTAAGTCTGAATCTGTCGGCCAGTTCAATCGCCGACGATTCATTTGGCGATTATGTAGCGCAGGCGCTGGATAAATCAGTCGTGCTACCGCATCAAATCTGTTTTGAAGTTAACGAGACCGTGTTAACCAATAATTTTTCCAGTATTAGTCAACTGATAAAACGCTTGGGCGATTTGGGCTGTAGTTTTGCACTGGATAACTTTGGCAGCGGGTTGTCGAATTTTAGTTTAATCAAAAACCTTAAGATTGATTTCATAAAAATAGATGGCAACCTGGTACGGGATATTTCCGAGGATGCAATTGACAAGACAATGGTCGAATCGATTAACACCATGAGCCACCTGCTCGGTATCAGGACGATTGCCGAATGCGCCGATAGTGAATTCATAATCCAGGCATTAAAGTTCCTCGGCGTCGATTTTGCGCAGGGATTTTACCTCGGCAATCCGGTGTCGATGGATGATGCCAGTGGTCTTGAATCAATAATTTACGAGTATTCCAGGGCATCGGCTAATTAGGGGCTCCTGGTGAAAGTCGGGGAATCAGCTTTGGTTCCGTTGTCGGCCTGCATTTATGTTATGCCCGAAATCAGTCAATGGTTTTGCCCGGGCAACCAATCCCAGAGTTTTTGTTCCTGATGATGATAATTATGTTATCAAATCAGTATCCTTGCTGATTGGTTTTGAATTCAGATTTTAGACTTGCAATTGCTCTCCTAAGTGATTATGGTTCCCTGCAGTCGCTATAAAAACGACAGTTTAGTTACATCTATAATTTATAGATTCATTAATAATAAACAATCCGCTACCGAGGAGATTTAAATGAATAAAGTTACTTCCACAGTATTGCTGGGGTCCGTAATGGCAATTTCAGCCAATACTGCTTCTGCAACTACGCTAAATGACGTAATAGGAAAGGGGCATGTGCAGTGCGGCGTATCGCAAGGTTTGCCGGGATTTTCCAATTTTGACGACAAGGGTAACTGGTCTGGTGTCGACGTTGATGTCTGCCGTGCAATTGCCGCCGCTATATTTAACAACTCCGAGGCCGTCAAGTACACACCACTGTCAGCTAAGGAACGTTTTACCGCGTTACAGTCCGGTGAAATCGACGTGCTTTCACGTAACACTACCTGGACAGCGACTCGTGATACCGCGCTGGGTTTGAACTTTGCCGGTGTGAACTACTACGATGGTCAGGGTTTCATGGTGCGCAATGACCTCGGGGTAACCTCGGCGTTAGAACTGAGCGGCGCAGCCATTTGTACCCAAACAGGAACTACTACCGAGCTGAACGTTGCTGACTACTTCCGTAGTAACAACATGGACTACACCGTGGTTGCTTACGAAAAGTCAGACGAGGTTGTCGCGGCCTACGATTCAGGACGCTGTGACGTGTATACCACCGACCAATCCGGGTTGTATGCACAGCGCATCAAGCTGAAAGATGTGTCGGCGCATAAGGTATTACCAGAAGTAATCTCGAAAGAGCCACTCGGTCCCGTGGTAAGACAAGGTGACGACCAGTGGTTTAATCTGGTTAAGTGGTCTCTGTTCTGCATGATCAATGCCGAGGAAATGGGCGTTACCAAGATGAACATAAAAAGCAAAATGAGTGGCGGAGACCCTGCGGTTAAGAGGCTTCTCGGCCAGGAAGGCAGCTTCGGTGAAAACCTCGGTGTCAGCCCGACATGGTGTGCAAACATCGTTGGCCAGGTTGGTAACTACGGTGAGTCATTCGCGCGCAACCTGTCCGTTGATCCATTGAATATTTCACGCGGTGTGAATGAGCTATGGAGCAAAGGCGGAATTCAATACGCACCACCTATTCGCTAATCTATCGAAGCAAGCGTCCTGCCCCTGGCAGGACGTTTGCGTTATAGAGCTCTGAAAAACCCGCGGACTTTGTTTGTCCTCGGGTCTTTATTGCCTGACCCACCAGGCCTTTAACGTGACAGAGAAGAAATCGTGAATAAACAAGATTCGGCAGGACCCCCAGCATCAACCACAAAACCGTGGAATGACCCGAAGGTCAGAAGCATTTTTTTCCAGGCGGTATTGCTGATTGCGGTGGTATTCTCCGGCATGTATATCTTCGGTAATACTGCGGATAACCTGGAGCGACAGGGTATCGCCACCGGATTCGGTTTTCTTGGAACCACTGCTGGTTTCGGAATCATTACCCACCTGATTGATTACTCCGAGGCCTCTTCTTACGGGCGAGCCTTCGCTGTCGGCCTGCTGAATACCCTGTTAGTGGCATTTTGCGGCATTATCGCGGCTACTATTATCGGCGTTATCGTTGGCATCGCGCGCTTGTCGAAGAATTGGCTGGTAGCGCGTATGGCCATGGTTTACATCGAGACATTCAGAAACATCCCGTTATTGCTGCAAATTTTCTTCTGGTACTTTGCAGTATTGAGAGCCTTGCCCTCACCCAAGAATAGTGTCAACTTCGCGGATGGCGTGTTCATTAATAACCGCGGTATTTATATGCCTTCGGCCATTTACGAGGATGGCTTCTCGCTGGTCATATGGGCGCTTCTTATTGCCATTATCGGCGTCGTCGTAATGGCGCGCTGGGCGCATAAAAGGCGGGACCAGACCGGTCAGCAATTCCACACGGTTTACGCTTCGATCGGTCTACTGGTTGGATTACCATTACTGGCCCTGATAGTCGCCGGTTTTCCACTGAGCTGGGAAATACCCGCACTGAAAGGCTTCAATTTTGTCGGCGGCACGGTCATTATCCCCGAGTTCGTGGCCTTATGGATATCGTTATCGATATACACGGCATCGTTTATCGCCGAGATTGTACGTGCAGGCATCCAGGCCGTCAGTCATGGACAAACAGAAGCGGCGCATGCACTGGGGATCAAGGCTGGACCGACTCTACGCCTGGTGATTTTACCCCAGGCCCTGCGCGTGATCATCCCGCCATTGTCGAGCCAGTATCTCAACCTGACTAAAAACTCGTCGCTGGCGACTGCGATTGCCTATCCCGAAATGGTTTCGGTATTTACCGGCACCGTGCTCAATCAAACCGGGCAGGCGGTAGAAATCATTTCCGTGACGATGGGTGTTTACCTGTCGATTTCGCTTGGAATTTCGGCGTTGATGAACTGGTATAACGCCAAGATGGCCCTGGTGGAGAGATAGAACCTATGACTTCTGAAACTCAATATGCGCCTGGATCGCATCCGGAGCTGCCGCCACCGCCGAGTACGGTTGGTGTCGTCGGCTGGCTGAGAGGCAACCTGTTTTCCAATACTACCAATACACTGTTGACGATATTTGCAATTTATATCGTTTACTTGCTGGTGCCGCCGGCGATCTCCTGGACCTTGTTTAATGCGGACTTCAGTGGCGATAGCCGTGAGGCCTGTGACAGTGGTGGCGCCTGCTGGGTCTTCATCAATGTGCGCCTGGGCCAGTTCATGTATGGTTTTTACCCGGTAGAAGAAAGATGGCGCGTCGATAGCACCTTTATTTTGCTGGTGGTGCTAATGGTGCCGATGTTTATCGATAGCTTCCGACACAAGGCATGGCTCGGCGCATTCATTCTGTTCGTCTATCCGGTGATTGGTTTTTACCTGCTGGCTGGTGGATCCTTCGGCCTGGTGGAGGTCGAAACACCCATGTGGGGTGGTTTGTCGCTGACCCTGATTATTGCCATTGTCGGTATCGTCGGGTCCTTTCCGATAGGCCTGTTGCTTGCGCTCGGGCGTCGTTCAAAAATGCCGGCGGTGAGTGCCTTCTGTACCGGCTTTATCGAGCTCTGGCGCGGTGTGCCGCTGATTACGGTATTGTTTATGTCATCGGTCATGTTCCCGTTATTTTTACCCGAAGGCGTGAATTTCGACAAGTTGATCAGGGCGTTGGTCGGTGTCATGTTATTTTCCGCCGCTTATATGGCTGAAACCGTGCGTGGCGGATTGCAGGCCATTCCCAAGGGCCAGTACGAGGGCGCCGAGGCACTGGGCCTGACCTACTGGAAGTCGATGACTTTTATCATATTACCGCAGGCGTTAAAGCATGTAATCCCTGGAATCGTGGGCAACTTCATCGGCCTGTTCAAGGATACCACGCTGGTATTGATCATCGGCCTGTTTGATTTTCTCGGCATAGTCCAGGCCGCCTCGACTGATCCCAAATGGCTGGGGTATTCAATCGAAGGGTATGTTTTTTGTGCGATGGTTTACTGGGTATTTTGTTTTTCCATGTCGCAATATAGTCAATCGGTCGAGCGCAAGCTGCATACCGGTCATTAACACTAATTATAACTCCTTGCAAAGGTGAGTCCTGATGAATGAAACCGCAACCGACGCGCAGAGTAAATTTGAAGTCTCTGAAGAAGTCATTATTGAAATTAAGGCCATGCACAAGTGGTATGCTGATTTTCACGTACTCAAGAATATCAACCTGACCGTTAACCGCGGCGAACGCATCGTAATCTGCGGCCCGTCCGGGTCTGGTAAATCGACCCTGATACGTTGCATCAACCGGCTTGAAGAGCACCAGCAGGGCCAAATTATCGTCGATGGCGTCGAGTTAACCAGCGATCTCAAGCACATTGAAGCAACCAGGCGCGAAGTTGGCATGTGTTTTCAACATTTCAATTTGTTCCCGCATTTGAGCGTGCTCGAAAATTGCACGCTGGCGCCGATCTGGGTACGCAAAATGTCGAAAGGCGAAGCGGAAGAGGTCGCGATGAAATTTCTCGAACGTGTCAAGATCCCGGAACAGGCCTTGAAATTCCCAGGCCAACTATCGGGTGGTCAGCAACAGCGCGTGGCGATAGCGCGCAGCCTGTGCATGAACCCTAAAGTCATGTTATTCGACGAGCCAACTTCAGCGTTGGATCCGGAAATGATTTCCGAAGTGCTCGACGTCATGGTCGAACTCGCCGAGGAAGGCATGACCATGCTTTGCGTGACCCACGAAATGGGTTTTGCGAAGAAGGTGGCGAACAGGGTTATTTTCATGGATGTGGGCGAAATCATCGAAGAGAATGAACCGCTCGAATTTTTCAATAATCCGCAGAATGAAAGAACCCAGATGTTCCTGAGCCAGATTATTCAGCACTAGCAGGCGTCGGCCTTCTGGTCTCTGGTACCGAGCATCGTCTGTAAATCGGCGAAGTGGCTTAATCCCTTTTGTTTTTTTTCGTCGGCACTTAGCTTGCTGGTCACGTGCTCTGCGCCCTCCAGATCCGCTTCGGGGAGTTCGAGTAAAAACCGACTGGCTTCACATTGCTGGATCTCGCCAAATCGTTGGCGCGTTTTGGCGTAACTCAGGGTAAGGGTCTTGCCCGCTCGGGTGATGCCGACATAGGCGAGTCGACGTTCTTCCTCGATACCGGCCGCGTCTTGCGACTGGTGATGCGGCAACGAGTCTTCCTCGAAGCCAACCAGGTAGACATGCGGAAATTCCAGCCCCTTGGCCGCATGCAGGGTCATTAGCTGGACGGCTTGCTGGTCTTTCTTGTCTTCGTCATTTTCCAGAATTGACATCAATGAGAGGTGGGATACGAGCTTATCGAGAGATGGTTCCTCCTGTTGTTTTTGCAAATTGCCAATCCAGCTGGTTAACTCGACAATATTTTCAATCGCATTTTCCGCCTGTTTTTGTGAATTACAGGTATCGCGTAACCAGTCTTCGTAATCGAGTTCCAAAATCAAATATTTAGTAAAATTCAAAGCGTCGAGTTGATCGGCTTTAATTCGCATCTCGTCTATGAAATCAGCGAACCCCTGCAGGCGAATCCAGGCGCGCCTGCTGAGTGACTCCTGCAGGCCAAGCTCCTTTAATATTTTAGCGAGACTGGAGTGCCGATTTTTAGCATAGTTTGCTAATGTCTTAATCGTCGCCGTGCCAATTTCACGTCGCGGTGTATTAATGATACGGAGTAACGCACGATCGTCATCGGGGTTGGTGACGAGGCGCAAGTAAGCCATGATATCCTTTATTTCCTGGCGCTCGAAGAACGCGGTAGCCCCGTTAATCTGGTAGGGAATGGAATGATCCCGAAGGGCCTTTTCATAGGCCCGGGACTGGAAATTACTGCGGTATAAAATAGCGAATTGCTGAAACTCATCCCTGCTCTGAAAACTCCTGCTGAGAATATCCACCGCCACCTGGTTTGATTCTTCATCGGCAGTTTTGCAGGGAAATACGCGTATGAATTCACCTGGCCCGGCTGCGGACCAGAGGTTTTTTTCGAACAGATGTTCATTGTTGGCGATTAGAGCGTTTGCAGCCCCCAGGATCCTGCTACTCGAGCGGTAGTTTTGTTCGAGTTTTATTACCTCGAGAGAAGGAAAATCCTGTTGTAAGCGATTGATATTTTCCGGCCTGGCGCCACGCCAGGCATAGATCGACTGGTCATCGTCACCGACCACGGTAAATTTTTGGCGCGTGCCGCATACCAGTTTAATGATCTCGTACTGGCTGGTGTTGGTATCCTGGTATTCATCCACGAGCAGGTAGTGAACCATTCCCTGCCATTTCAGAAGAGACGCAGCATGCTGTCTGAACAACAGTACCGGCATCATGATGAGATCGTCGAAATCGAGTGAGTTACAGGCCAGTAGGTATTGCTGGTATTCCTCGTAGAGTTTGGCCTGGGTCTCGAGTATTGGCGTATCGGCCGATTGAAGTGCTTGCGCGGCGGTGATGAATTCATTTTTCCAACGACTGATTTGATACATCGACTGTTTAACGAAATCCAGATCGTTGCCTGTGCGCAGGGTTAGTTCGGTTAAGCAGGATTCAACATCCTTCGAGTCCATGATACTGAAGCTTTTGCGTAATCCCAGTTGATCGTATTCCTGCTGAAGTATAGCCAGGCCAAAACTGTGAAAAGTTGAAATATGAAGGCCTTTGGCATTCTTTTTATCGAGCAGGGCAACAATGCGTTGACGCATTTCTCGGGCAGATTTATTGGTAAAGGTTAACGCACGAATCTTGCCTGGCGAATAACCTGCCTGCTCGATTAACCAGGCAATTTTATGAGTGATGACCCTGGTTTTTCCACTGCCTGCGCCAGCCAGTACCAGGCAGGGCTTATCGATGCAGGTGATCGCCGCTTGTTGGGGCGCATTGAGATCTTGCAGGTTCATGTTAGATACTCTATCGTATTGTTTTAATGCAGGTTTTATTAATCGCCAATGGCTTAACGATTGCATGACTGAACTGAAAATTGATGATACGGGCTGGTTACAAGCAGTGGAGGTGATCGAGTCACCAAATTGTGATGCCAGGCCTGACAACAGCAACATAAAACTAATCGTAATCCATGGTATTAGTTTACCACCCATGGAATTTGGTGGCGGTTATATTCAACAATTTTTTTGCAATCAACTCGACGCCGATGCACACGAGTATTTTCCGAGTATTTGCGAAATGAGGGTTTCGGCCCATTGCCTGATCGAGAGAAATGGCAAACTGGTTCAGTTTGTATCTTTCCTTGAACGTGCCTGGCATGCGGGAGAATCCAGATGGCGCGGCGAGTCAAACTGTAATGATTTTTCAGTTGGTATTGAACTGGAAGGCGCTGACGATCTTGACTATACCGATGCCCAATATGGCCAGTTGAATGGTTTAATCGCGAGTCTGCTGGCACAGTATCCCGGTATTACCGCCGATGCTGTATGCGGCCACAGTGACATCGCCGCCGGCCGCAAAACCGATCCTGGCCCGGCATTTGCCTGGCAGCGACTAAATCACCAGCCGACTAAAGCGCCACCCAATGATCATTGATAAAACCTTCTAAAGGTTTGTAGCGATTCTTGTAATTCATTTTGTCGCAGTCCTTTATCCAGTAACCGAGGTATAGATAGTCGAGATCGCGCGATTTGGCTTCGCTGATCTGTGTCAGAATTGCGAAATGCCCGAGGCTGCGTGAATCGTGTTTTGAGTCGAAAAAAGTATATACCGCCGAAAGTCCTGAGCTGGTGATGTCCGAAACCGCGACCGCAATCAATACTCCGTTCAGACGAAATTCAATGAACATGGTATCGGCCCAGTCGCAAATTAAAAAACGGTGATAATCAGACTTGCTTGGGTTGGCCATGCTGCCATCGTTGTGACGGCTAGTGATATAACGCTGGTAAAGATTGAAATGTTCGTCACGGAACTTGCCCTTCGAATGATTCACCGTGATGTCCGCGTTGCGCCGCATGGTTCTTAGTTCATTTCTTGTAAATGATTGATATTTAATGGGAACCCGGACGGAAACACACTCCTGGCAGTTCGGGCAATGGGGTCGATACACGTATCCGCCGGACCTTCTGAAGCCATGCTGAATTAATGTGTTATAGGTTCGCATATCCATGTCCCGGTGAGGGTTGGCGAACGCGCTGACTGAATTCCTGTTTTCGAGATAGCCGCAGGGTTCTGCAGTGGATGCGAAAAAATTTAGTTTGGTCTGGTCATTCATCATTAACGACGATTTGGAAATTCTGCTTCCATTTTATCTAAAAAGAGTTTAGACGGGAAATGAATGCTTGCAAGGATATCAGACGAGCTGCAGATCGTTAACCGGGATGTCCGTAAATCCCGGTGAATTTTATCAAATGTTGAAAAATAATTGACTGGTATTGAGGCACTCGGTGGTGAGCTGCTCGATATCTTTGTCCTGATGTCGAGCAATGGATTCAACAATATGCGGAAGGTGGGCAGGCTCGTTAATACGGCTAGATGGTTTTACCGGCAAATCCCTGGGTAATAGATAGGGTGCGTCGGTCTCCACCATTAGACGATCAGCGGGTATAAGGCCAACTAGCTGTTGTAACTCGAGGCCCCGGCGTTCATCGCAAATCCAGCCGGTAATGCCGATATGGCAATCCAGCTCCAGGTAATGCAGTAGCGCCGCCTTGCTATCGGTAAAGCAGTGAACGACGACTTTAGACAACCGATCTCTGTACTCTCGGAGAATTTCGACAAAGGTATCATGTGCGTCTCGCTGATGGGTAAACACTGGCTTGTTCAGGGATATTGCGAGTTCGAGTTGCCGACGGAAGGCATCGATCTGCTCATCTCGTGGTGAGTAATTGCGATTGAAATCAAGACCGGTTTCACCAATTGCGCGCACACAGGTGTTCTTAGACAGGTTCTGCAAGCTGGCCTGGGTATCGCTCATCCACTCGCTGGCATGATGCGGATGTATGCCGACCGTGCAGACGAGTTGATTCGGGTACTGATGGCACAGCTCAATCGCTTTACTGCTTTCATCAATACTAGTACCTGTTACCACTATCTGGCGCACACCGGCGTCCGCGGCGCGAGCAATGACCCCATCAATATCTTTCATCAGACTCCGGTTGGTCAGGTTGGCGCCAATGTCGATGAATTCCATTAAGCAGAGGCTCCTAAGGTTTAATTCCGGTGCCACGTTCGAGTAAGGTCAGGCAGATGACAAACAGCAGGATTATGAAGAACAGGATGACACCGAGAGCAGTAGTTAATCCGATATCGCTAGTACCTCTGAATCCGAGTCGGAAACTGTTGACCATGTACAGTACCGGGTTACCCAGGGATACCTGTTGCCAGAATTCGGGTAACAGCTTGATCGAATAAAATATTCCACCCAAATAGGTCAGTGGGGTCAGAACAAAAGTTGGAATAATCGCGATATGGTCGTAACTATTAGCGAACACAGCGTTGATCAAACCGGCAAGTGAAAACAGTAGTGCTGTCAGAAATGCGACCATAATCACGATAATCGGACTATAGATGTAAAAATCGGTGAAAAACAGGGAAACTACAGTTACCGCCACACCAACGCTCAAACCCCGGACTACGCCACCGGTGAGGTAACCGAGCAGGATGACTATATTGGGAATGGGGGCGATCAACATCTCCTCGATGTAGTAAGAATGTTTAGCCGAGTAAAACGAGGACACGACGTTCGCGTAGGAATTGGTAATGATCGACATCATAACCAGCCCGGGCATGATGAAGTCGATATAATTCATGCCATCCATTGTGCCTATTCTTTGACCGATAAGGTTGCCGAAAATAACGAAATAGAGTGCAACCATGACGATTGGTGGAATGAGGGTTTGCATCCAGATTCGGCTGAAGCGCAAAATTTCCTTGCGCGCGATGGTTTGATACGCAACCCAGTAGCGCGGCGGCTTCATTCAGCTTTCTCCTGTTTCGTTGTCATTGCGATAAATAACTCTTCGAGTCGATTCGCCTTGTTTCGCATGCGCTCTACAATAAAACCTTGTGTATCCAGTTGCCGTATCAAATCATTTAGTGAAAGCGTATCTGGTACCTCGACCTCGATAGTGTGTTCATCGATCACCTGGGTTTTGCCAAAACCCTTTAACACGGGAGCCTCGGTGACCAGGTCTTTCATGTATAGAACGAAGATTTCACTGTTGAGGCTTTTGAGCAAGGTTTTCATACTCGTATCTTCGATGATAAGACCATCGTCAATAATCGCTACATTTCGGCACATACGCTCGGCTTCTTCGAGATAATGAGTAGTCAAAATGATGGTCGTGCCCTGTTGGTTAATCTCGTCCATAAACTGCCACATCGAACGGCGTAACTCGATATCAACGCCCGCGGTTGGTTCGTCCAGAATCATCAAACGCGGTTTGTGAATCAAGGCCCTGGCAATCATCAAACGACGTTTCATTCCTCCCGACAGGGTTCGGGCCTGTGCCTTACGGTGGCGCCATAAACCCAGCTCCTTCAGGTAGTACTCGGTTCGCTTCCGCGCTATTTTCGCGGGTATCCCGTAAAAGCCGCCCTGGTTAGTGACAATCTCGTTCACAGGTTCGAAGGTGTTAAAATTGAACTCCTGCGGCACCGAACCCAGTAAGGATTTGGCCTCGAGCAATTCATTGTCTATGGAATGACCGAATATCCTGACGCTACCGCTGGTTTTATTCACCAGCGAAGAAACGATGCCGATACAGGTTGATTTACCGGCGCCATTGGGACCGAGCAGAGCAAAAAAGTCACCCTGCTCGACATTAAGATCAATCCCCTTGAGTGCCTGCAGTCCGCCTGCATAGGTCTTGTGTAAATCTTTAATTTCAAGTGCGTACATTGAGGTTGTCATCCATTAATCAGCCGACAAGCTTAGGCATAAGTATCCAGAAATCAAGTAGGCAATCACGAAGTCAAAATTTTCCAGCAAGTCTAGTCGATGCGATATCCGGGCTAGTCATGCTATCCCCTGGTACGTGTTAGTATTTAATCTGACAATTTTGGTAGAAACACAATTCGAAATGGAAGAAATTTCAATCGTATATATTTTGTTCCTGATTTTTACCGGCGCTGCCATTCTGGCGACCCTCGCCCTGTCGATGCGCCAGTCATTGATTATTGCCTATATCGCTCTTGGCTTGATCATAGGCCCCTGGGGCCTGAACATTCTTTCCGATGCCAGCCTGATTCAGAATATCGCCAATGTCGGCATTATATTCCTTTTATTCCTGATGGGTTTAAATCTGCACCCGCAGGAACTGGTTCGAATGGCAGGAGAAACCTCAATAGTCACCGGGATTAGTGCCCTGGTGCTATGCGGTCTGGGTCTTGGCTACAGCCTGTTATTCGGTTATAGCTTAACCGAGGCGCTAATCGTCGGCGCCGCCCTGATGTTTTCCAGTACTATCATCGGGCTTAAGTTAATTCCCACCACGGTATTGCATCACCAGCGTACCGGCGAGGTAATCATCAGTATCCTGTTGCTGCAGGATATAATTGCCATATTCCTGTTACTGGTGCTCGAGGGCAGTGCCAGTGCCGACTTCGGCTGGCTCGCGATGAGCAAGCCGGTGCTGGCCTTCCCATTGTTGGTATTGCTGGCTTATTTGCTGGAGAAGTACCTGTTATCGAGGCTGATTCACCGGTTTGACCGTATCCAGGAATACATTTTTCTGCTCGCCATCGGCTGGTGCCTGGGTATTGCCGAAGCCGCCGAGCAACTCGGGCTGTCATACGAGATCGGTGCTTTTATTGCCGGCGTAACTATAGCCAGAAGCCCCATTGCGTTGTTTATAGCGGAAAGTTTGAAACCCTTGCGTGATTTCTTCCTGATCATATTTTTCGTCGCCCTGGGAGCAAATTTCAACCTTGGAGTGCTAGGTGATATCTGGCTCGCAGCAATAGGACTGAGCCTGATTGCGATTGCGGTAAAACCTTTACTGTTCAAGTTATTGCTTCAATTTCAGCACGAGTCAGCGGCACGCTCGACCGAAATAGCGATGCGCCTGGGCCAGATGAGTGAATTCTCGCTATTGCTGGCGGTAATGGCTACCGAACTCGCGGTTATCAGTGATGAAGTGTCCTACCTGATCCAGATTGCGACACTGGTCAGCTTTGTATTTTCTTCCTACTACGTGGTTGCGCGCTACCCTACACCTATAGCCATCAGTGATAAATTAAGGCGAGATTAGCCAGTTAGTCAGGTCAACCCGGTATGTAACTATTTACAATACCGGCGCGTATTTCGAACATTAAGCCTGGATTCAGTGTTTACTACCTATATTGTCGGTCTAAGTGCCCATTCAACATTGGAGACTATAAAATGCGCGCGATAGTTATCGAAGATGACCTGGAATTACAAAGACAGATAGTCGGCCGCCTGAAGCAGGAGGGATTCGCGGTCGATGCTGCCGACAATGGAGATGAGGGTTTGTATCTGCTGCAGGAGTATCCTTGCGATGTCGCTATCGTAGACCTTGGCCTGCCAAAATTATCGGGGCTTGAAGTCATCAATGCAATTCGCAAACAGGGTAGTAATATACCTGTTTTAATCCTTACCGCGCGCGGACGGTGGCAGGATAAGGTGGAAGGACTGGATGCAGGCGCGGATGATTACCTGGTGAAGCCATTCCATTACGAGGAAATGATGGCAAGAATCCGGGTATTGATCCGGAGAGCCTCGGGCTGGAGCGATTCTCGAATTGTTTGTTCGCCTGTGAGCCTGGATACAGTGACGCAACGCAGCTATGTCGATGAGCGCGAGCTGGATCTGACAGCCTTCGAATACAAGGTGCTTGAATACCTGATGCTGCACGCCGGAGAGGTGATTTCAAAAACTGTACTGACAGAGCATTTGTACGACGATGAGGCAGACCGGGATAGTAACGTGATCGAAGTTTTTATTCGACGATTGCGACAAAAGCTCGATCCGGATGAAAATATGCAACCGATTGAAACACTGCGCGGCCGCGGTTATCGTTTTACCCTTGCCAGGGTCGAGCAGGGTAAATAACAAGTATTTCGATGCAATCAATAAAGTCACGACTGACGTTGGTTTCCATGATCGTGTTGATCACCTTCATGATTTTAACCGCGATCGTATTGGAAAGAACTGTAGGGCAAAGAGCGCTTGTGGCCGAGGAAGAGCGATTGCAGCTTTTGATTTATAGCCTGTTGGCGGCTGTTGACCGAAACCGTGCCGGGATGAGCATTACCATATCTGCAAATCGGTTGTTTGAAAACAGTTTAATGACCAGGGATTCTGGCCTTTACGCTATTTTATACAATGCTGATAGAGAGCAAATCTGGCGTTCTCGTTCGATTACCCAGGAGCTTCCCGACATCGAAAAAATAGCTCCCGGTGACTGGCAGTTCAAGACTATGGAATACGCATCGAAGCCATATTTCAGGCTTGCCTTTGCGATCCAGTGGCCCGATGTGCGGGACAGGTTACAGCGTTACGATGTTGTTATCTGGCAGGATGCAGGTGATTACTTTGAACAGCTCGATCGGTTTCGGCAAACCCTGTGGACCTGGCTTATTGTGACAATAGCCCTGTTGCTGGTTGTAATGTACCTGGTGATGATGTGGAGTTTGCGCCCATTGAAGCAAGTAGGTCTTGAAATCAAGGCGATTGAAGACAGGCAGCAAACAGGATTTGAACACGACTATCCGAGGGAAATTGCGCCGCTTACCGAAAATTTAAATATATTGCTGAGCCGAGAACAGTGCCAGCAGCAACGCTACCGAAACGCCATGGATGATCTGGCTCACAGCCTGAAAACCCCGCTCGCGGTACTCAGCGGCCTGTCGGATAGTGAAAGCAGCGCCAGGGTCGATTTAGAGGTTTTGCGAGAGCAGGTCGACAGTATGAATCAAATCGTATCTTACCAGTTGCAAAAAGCGAGCAGCGCATTCGGCGCTAAAATCAGCAAACCGGTTGACCTGGTACAAATCATTGCGAGAATTGTTTCGGCACTGGATAAGGTGTACCGGGAAAAATCAGTTCGAGTCGAGACCGGGTTGCCGCCCGCGATAATGCTGAGAATGGATGAAAGTGACTGCCTCGAAGTAATCGGTAATCTACTCGATAACGCTTTTAAATACTCCCGGGGTCATGTCGTTATCAGCGCCAGTGAAGCCGCAACCGGCGAAATAAAATTGACAATTGAAGACGATGGAGAGGGACTTGAGGCGAAGGAAATTGAACAGATTCTAAATCGTGGAACCCGGCTGGACCAGGTCAGTGAAGGGCAGGGCATAGGGCTTGCGGTGGTAGCCGATATCGTTAAATCTTATAATATCGGTATGGCGTTTAAGCGATCGGTACTCGGCGGTCTCGGCGTACAGCTCTTGTTTCAAACAGTGTGACCGGCGCTCAGGAAGTTAAAAGTAACCAGATTCCATAGAGTATTATTGCCGCTCCTGGCAGGTAAATCATTCGCTCAACAAGTTTTGGCCAGCCGGTGGGAACAGATTTACGCTGGTCTCGATAGTCAATTCCTTGCATGTTAGTCCTCCTGGGATACAACTCAATGCCACAAGTTATCTCCTGTTAAGACCCGGCATACTATCCAGAGTTCACCCGGTGTATACCATCATGCCGCATCTTTTCCATTGGAGTTACACCATTTGAATGTATTTTCCGCTCGCGCCCACATCGGACTGAAAAAAATCAGCCCCCTGGGCTGATGAAGCATCATAGCTGGATACGGGTTCCGACAAAACGTGCGCGCCTATACAGTTGGTACAACGAAAGAACTTGACCTGGCTTCTGTCAGTTGCATTTTGATCGGCAACAAACATGGGTGAACTGCAATTCGGACATTTCATATAAAGGCTCACGACGGAAGTTGATGTTGGATGCCGGGTAGTATAACTGCATCCGGGTAAAGCACAACATATAGTGAGGTAAAGTTAAATTGTCCACTACATATAGTGGTTCCAGTATTAAACGGCTCCGTAGTGGTTTTATTTTAAACTCAATGATTTAGCGGAGTATGCTAATAAAGCACTTCAGCTTTTCACTGCATTGGAGTCAGGTTTGTTTACCCCGGCATCAAAATTGAATGGTTTCACGGGAGCAGGAAGCTCGGTTGTTGTGTAAATCAAGGAGACGCTGAAACCCATTCTAGGCCAACAGATCAAAAGCGATACTGATTCTCTGCTGTGAACTTTCAAATGGGATGGTGCGGTGAAATTCGAATGATGGAAACATGAACATTCGACCTTCGCTGGGCTCGAACATGCGCACTTCATGTTCGACCATGCATGGAAACTCGTCGGGTGGACGACCGAATTCTATCCAGCCGCTTTGGGATTCATTAGCGCCATGCATAACATCGGGTAACTGTGCATAGTAAACCCCGCTGATCCAGGCATTGCGATGCATGTGCGCAGCCTGATGCCCCATGCGATCGAGAACCGTACCCCAGATATCGATTTTGCTGAGATTGGGTATTTGCCGGAGGTAAAGGTGATCGACCTGATTGCATACGGAGTTCATATACTCGTCGTATGCCTCGATGATCATCTCCTGCAGTTGCGCTATCGGTCCTCTCGGTTCGAGTGCCAGATTCTGCGTCTGTTGACCGTGACGGGTCGCCACGTTGGCCGGCTCCCGGGTCAGGGTTGGATGAGACAATACGTGTGTCACCAGTGCTTTATTAAACTCAGCCAGGTCCCGGAAGCTGGCGGGTGCCTCGAAGTCCTTTTGGACGATGAGCCGGTCCATGCACAGGATCGACGCTGCGGTGTCAGGGTCGCCGATTTCACTGGCGGCGATGGCTTTGAAGGCGAGCGCGTCCCGATCACCTGGATGATGCTTCAATGCCGCGTTACTGGCGTCAAGCGCCTCTCCGGCTCGACCGAGTCTCAAAAGACTGCTCGCCAGGTTGGTCGCCGCACCTGGATAATCGGGGGCCAGATCCAGTGCGCTCCGGTAACTCCGTATAGCGGTCTCCAGTTCGCCGGTTTGCCTGTAGACGTTTCCCAGGTTGTAGAGGGCTTCCGGGTACTCGGGTTTTAGTTCAAGGGCGTGATGCTGGCTGGAAATGGCTTCTGCCGGTTCACCATTTGCGCTGAGTGCGGTACCCAGGTTGAAATGAGCCTGCGAGCTATCGGGAAGAATCTTGACCACAGACTGCAGGCAGTTAACGCCCGCTTGCGTTTGCCCCAGGTCCAGGTGAATGGAACCGCTCAGACTAAGTGCGTCTGTGTGCTTTTGATGAGCCGCGAGTAGCAACTCGCATTTTCTAAGTGCGAGCTTCAAATTCCCTGACTTATAGAGTCTGAACGCTTCATTCAAAATTTGCGTCGGGCGATCGCTGCCTGCTGATTTTTTTTGTAGTTTTTTCTTTTGCCTGCGTTTCTTGCTGTTCATTCCCGGCTCAAACTATTCAATGCGATATTGCCCTGAAACCAATGTCAGTGCGGAAGTAGGCATTTGGCCAGTCGATTTCGGCGACAATTTGATAAGCTTTTTGCTGGGCCTGCGCAACAGTCTCACCTATCGATACCGCGCAAAGTACGCGTCCGCCGGTTGTAGCGATGTTTGCGTCGCTGTCCAGGCGAGTTCCGGCGTGAAATACTTTCGAGGTTGAATCCTCGGCCGGTATGCTGCGAATTAATTCACCGCTTTCGTATGTTCCGGGGTAACCGCTGGCCGCCAGCACGACGCCGAGACTGTAGCGCGGGTCCCAGTTCGCGGTTTTGCCCGCAAGCTTGCCCTCACAGGCAGCGAGGCAAAGCTCTACCAGGTCTGAATGCAGGCGCATCATAACAGGCTGGGCTTCAGGGTCACCGAAGCGGCAATTGTATTCGATGACCTTCGCCTGTCCCTGCTTGTCGATCATAAGCCCGGCGTAAAGAAAGCCGGTATAGCGCGCACCTTCGGCGGCCATGCCGCGTACAGTTGGTTTGATAATCGCCTGCATAATGTGGGCCTCTATCTCCGCGCTAACCACCGGTGCCGGCGAGTAGGCACCCATGCCACCCGTATTGGGTCCGCGATCGCCGTTGTCCCTGGCCTTGTGGTCTTGTGAAGTTGCCATCGGCAATACCTGTTCACCATCGACCATACAGATAAAGCTGGCTTCTTCACCTGCAAGAAACTCTTCGATGACGACACGGTGGCCGGCCTCGCCAAACGCATTGCCGGCAAGCATGTTTTTTATCGCATCTATAGCCTGTGCTTCGGTCTCCGCGACGATCACGCCCTTGCCCGCGGCAAGACCGTCTGCCTTCACCACTATAGGAGTTCCCTGGGCTTTAACATAGTCAAGCGCGGGTTCGATTTCGGTAAAGCTTTGATAGCCGGCGGAGGGGATCTGGTGGCGGGCGAGGAAATCCTTGGTGAAGGTTTTTGAGCCTTCTAGTTGAGCGGCAGCCGCACTCGGGCCGAAGATGGTCAGGCCGGACTCCTGAAAGCGGTCAACAATTCCCGCCACCAGTGGTGCTTCGGGCCCGACAATGGTCAGTTCAATATTTTGCTGCTGTGCAAACTCGAGCAGGGAATCGATATCTTCAGCCCCAATCTCGATGTTATTTACCCTGGGTTCCTGGGCCGTACCGGCATTCCCGGGAGCAACATAAACCTGGCTGACCAAAGGAGATTGAGAGGCTTTCCAGGCAAGTGCGTGTTCGCGTCCGCCACCGCCGACGATCAAAACTCTCATGCTGTTACTCCACTAAATAGTGACAGGTTGTTAATGCCGAAAGTGACGCATGCCGGTAAACACCATCGACATGCCATGTTCATTCGCAGCGGCAATTACCTCGTCGTCGCGCATCGAGCCGCCGGGCTGAATGACCGCGCTGATTCCAGCCTCGTGGGCGGCATCGATACCATCACGAAATGGGAAAAATGCATCCGAGGCCATGACTGAACCGGTCACTTTCAGCCCCGCGTGTTCGGCTTTGATACCGGCGATGCGTGCGCTGTTGATACGCGACATCTGACCCGCGCCGACGCCGATTGTCATGCCTTTACCGGCGTATACGATGGCATTCGACTTAACAAACTTTGCGACCTGCCAGGCAAACAAAAGATCCCGCATTTGATCCTCGGATGGTTGCAGCTCGGTTACCACGGTAAGCGAATCATAGAGCTCTGCGTCGACATCCTGAACCAGCAGGCCGCCATTCACGCGCTTGTAGTCGAGGCGATAGACCGGATTTTGCCAGTTACCGCAAGAGAGTAAACGGACATTCTGTTTGCCCGCGACTATATCACTTGCCTCGTCATCAACCTCCGGCGCTATGATCACCTCGACGAATTGCTGATCAATGATAGCCTGCGCGGTTTTTGCGTCGAGACGACGATTGAAAGCAATGATGCCGCCGAATGCCGATTCCGGGTCGGTGCTGAAAGCCCGGACATAGGCATCGTGAATATTATCGTCTACCGCCACACCGCAGGGATTGGCGTGTTTGACGATGACACAGGCAGGTTGCTCAAACTGCTTAACGCATTCCAGGGCCGCATCGGTATCGCCAATGTTGTTATAGGAAAGGGCCTTGCCCCGTAGTTGCGTCGCACTCGCGATGCCGGGTTCGGAGACATTTGATTCGATATAAAATGCGGCATTTTGATGTGGGTTTTCTCCATAGCGCATACCTTGCGCGTGTTGGTACTGGAGATTTATCGTGCGCGGGAAAAGTTGGTCCTCTGGTTTCTGTACCAGGCGACCAAAATAATTTGCGATCGCACCATCGTAACTGGCAGTGTGTTCATAAGCCTTGATCGCGAGCGAGAATCGAGTCTTGTCGTCTATTGCGCCGTTATTGTTCTCCATTTCCTGCAGCACCTGGGAGTAATCGCGTGGATCGACGATGACGGTAACGCTGGCGTGATTCTTCGCTGCGGCGCGCACCATCGCCGGGCCTCCTATATCAATATTCTCAATCGCGTCTTCAAGCGTACAGTCGGGTTGGGCAACGGTAGCCTCAAATGGATACAGGTTGATAACGACAAGATCGATTGGCTTTATGTCGTGTGCCTGCATGACTTCCTCATCAATTCCGCGTCGAGCGAGGATACCGCCGTGCACTTTTGGGTGCAGGGTTTTGACTCTTCCAGCCATCATCTCCGGGAAGCCGGTATAGTCGGAAATTTCGATTACCGGAATATCCTGTTCGGAGATTAAACTCGCCGTGCCGCCGGTAGACAGCAGTTCTACCCCTAGTGCGTGTAGACTTTTTGCCAGGTCGATAACATCGGTCTTATCTGAAACACTGATTAATGCGCGCCGAACGGGGCTGGCTGTAATTAACATGGAATTGCCTGGGATGGTTTTAAAAAAGCGGCATTATAGCTGATCGATATTAGAGCGACAGAAAAACTTCCGGGCGGTTTTGACTAAATTGAATCATCCGAATGTGAAGTTAAGCTGGAGCACCGGGACGACGCGTTCCCTGTAGCTAGTGTTTTATCTGATAGTGTTTCAGTTTTTTACGCAGGGTGCCCCGATTGATGCCGAGGTAAGTAGCGGTTTTACATTGATTGTTGTTGCAATGCTTTAGCACGGTTTGCAACAGGGGTTGCTCGATTTCAGAAATCACGGTCTCGAACAGATTGGAGGGAATTTCTCCATCCAGATCAGTCAGATACTCGCGAATTGCCTGTTCGACTGACTGTTTTAGTGAGCTTGTCTGCTGCCTAGTTTTCACTGCAACCAACCATAAATTCCCCCAGAATTCATGAAGCCCTGGCAAATCTTCCTGAAAACCATTGCTCGAAAAATCTTGCTACCATGTCCAGTTGCTCGTCGGCTGTCGTCACCTGCATTAGTGCAGCCTTGATATTTTGATAGCTACCGTTTTGGCCGAGCTGCCAGTTAATGTGCTTGCGTGCGATTTGTACCCCCTGATACTCCCCGTAAAAAGCATACAGATTTTCCAGATGGCTTAATAACCATTTTTGTTTTTGTTTATCGGTCGGCTCGTTTGCGGTTTGGCCTGTTCTCAAAAAGTGCTCTATTTGATTAAAAACCCAGGGCCGCCGCTGCGCAATACGGCCAACCATAATAGCATCCGCAGCGGTGAATTCCAAAACCATTTTGGCTTTTTTGTCTGAATCGATGTCGCCATTAGCGATAACGGGAATTTGCACTGACTGTTTTACCCGGCGAATGGTTTCGTATTCCGCTTCTCCCAGGTACTTGTCTTCGCGGGTACGTCCGTGCACGGTCAGGGCCTGGATACCGCAGTCTTCGGCAATTCCGGCAACTTCTACGGCATTTCTGTTTTGGCGCGACCAACCGGTTCTCATTTTTAAAGTCACCGGTACCGAGACCGATTTCACTACCGATTCAAGAATAGTGCGTACTAGCGAAATATCCTTTAAAAGCGATGATCCGGCGTCGACCTTGCAGACTTTTTTTGCAGGGCAGCCCATGTTGATATCGATAATCTGCGCACCTTGATCGACATTGTACGCGGCGGCATCGGCCATTAGGGCAGGGACGCCGCCTGCTATTTGAACAATTACCGGTCCCGGCTCACCCTCGTGGTCCATGCGCAGCCGGGTTTTACGGGTTTGTCTTAAATCGGGTCGACTGCTGATCATTTCAGACACGGTCATGCCGGCTCCGAGGGAGCGGCAGAGTTGTCGAAACGGTCGATCGGTGACTCCTGCCATGGGGGCGAGCACTAGTCGGTTGTCGAAGCTGTAGGGACCAATTTTAAACGGCATACTAAAAAACGCGTTAAGCTTCAGCAGGGCGGAGGACTATAACGAAAAACGAGGGTTTAGGCCAGGGAGCCTCTGATTAATTCTGGATGAATCAGGTTATGATTCAAAATGGTCAAGTTCAAGGCGTGGAACGCAAGTAATAGCAGGGCTATTGCTAAGTTGCACAACGCAGAAATTGATCATTTTGGGCACAACATGTTCATTCATGAATTGATCAGAGGCTCCCTCGATTAAATCAGCATCATTTGGCGGTCGCGACTTGATCGGAGGATTCCTGGCTGCTGTCCTGCCCTCTTCGACTCACCGGATCCGGTGAACCACATTCAATAAAAATCCGATTAGTACAGCTTGCGCAAATATCCTTGTCGAGTTTTTCAAATATACCGGCAATTGCCTCGTCCTTGGAGTCATAAACATGATCGGCACCGATCTCATGGCAATAACCGCCCTTGTTCATCACCTTGGCAGCGCTATCCTTGAGTCTATATAAATACAGGTCTCCGCCTTTTTTTCGTCTTTCCCTGGCTTCGGTTACGAGTAGTTCGGCGCCAGCCACGTCGATCTGGTTAATGCCCTTGGTGAGTAACAATAAATGCTTTTGATCAGGGTAGTGTTCTCGATAACGACGTAGTAGTTCGCCAACGTGCGATACCGATCCAAAATATAGTGAATCCTCCAGGCGTAAAATTTTCAACTGCGGGCATTCGGGCAGGTTAACGCCTGTCCTGAATTTGCGGTTCCTCGATTCCGGGTCGGGCACGCGGGGCATTAATTTTGGCCTGGATGTTTTTCTTAAGAAAATCATCAGCGATAAAATGACTCCGAGCAGGATTGCGAACTCCAGCTTCAAGAACAGCGTGCTCAAAAAAGTAACGATCAAAATACCGGCTTCATTTTTATCGGCTCGAAGAATTTTTCTAATCTCTTTAAAATTGATTAAGCGCCAGGCAACCAGAATCAACAAACCTGCTACTGCCGCCTTCGGCAGGTAGGCTGTTAACGGCGCCACGGCGAGTACGATAATGATCAGTATTACACCGGCTGAAGCTGCTGCCAGGGGTGTACGGGCACCCGCGTCGTAGTTGGCGCCACTGCGGTTAAATGAGCCCGTGGCCACGTAGGAAGAGAAAAAGCTACCGGCAATATTCGAAAGTCCCTGGCCGATAAATTCCTGGTTTCCGGAAATCGGCTGTCCCGATTTGACCGAGATTGAGCGTGCAATCGATACCGCCTCGGTCAACGCAAACAGTGTCATTGCCAGCGCCAGCGGCGCCAGGTCTCTTAACACATTGAGGGAGAATTCGGGTGCCGACAGGGGCGGTAACTGGCGTGGTAACGCACCGACCATTTCTATCCCGGTAAACTCCTCGCCGAATGAAAAATTCAGTAAAACAGCGACGATACTGCCCAGCAGCAGGGCCGCGATCATGCCCGGAAACCGGGGATCAATCTTGTGCGCGATTGCGCCAACTACCAGTGTTGTCATAGCCACTGCCGTGGCCAGCGGGTGCAGTGCGTCCCAATGAGTGAACAGGTAACTCAAGTCCTGGGTCAGGTGTTCACTATCGTGCAGGTCGATACCCAGAAAAGTTTTACCCTGTTTGGCCGCGATCAGGCAGGCCGCGCCCGCGGTAAATCCGATTATGACCGAGTGAGATATAAAATTGACCAGTGTGCCGAGCCGTACCAGCCCCATCACCAGTTGTATAACACCGACCATGAACGCGAGCGTGATTGCCATCGATATGTATTCCGCGCTGCCGGGTATAGCGATGGCGCTCAGGGAGGAGAACATGACAATAGATGCGGCTGTTGTCGGGCCGGAAACCAGGTGCCAGGACGATCCCCAAAGCGCGGCGATAATGGCCGGTACCATACTCGTATAGAGACCGTACTCTGGCGGCATGCCGGCGATTGCGGCGAAAGCAACACCCTGGGGTAAAACGATAGCGGCACCGGTTAAACCGGCTAGCAGGTCTACTCGGATTGTTTCCTTGGTTAAATTCCTACCCCAGCGTAGGAAGGGGAAATATTTGGCGGCCTGGAACTGAAAATTCATTTTGGTTTTCGGTCGGATTCCTGTTGAGCGAAAAATCACACGTTTTACAAATGGAGACTAACACCTTGATCGCCAGTAAAATAAAGGCCATCAACCTTCTTATAGTAGCTGGTCTGCGAATTAACAACTGAAGCCATATACTGTTGACTGAAAATGCGTGGATTACGATGATTGATAAAACTGCGACAGGCTGGTCAAGGCATCGCCCCGCCAGGAGCAAAGAGCTGGTATTTAAGCCAAAAAACAGATACTTACATCGATACGGGTCAGTGCTTTAAAGCACCGTGCACTGTACCCGAGAGTACTTGTAAAATATAGTCCGGGGCCGGTTGTTACAGGCAGTTTATTTCGATGAGGATATTAAATCGCTTTATGGGATTCTGGTAGTACTACAAAAACTCGAATTCATAGGTCAGTGCGTCGGTGCCGGGATCGACAATCTCGAGTCTAAACTGTACTGGTTTGGCGATTTCCATGACCGTTCGGTTCCTGTCGGTTTGCAGGTATTCGGTAGAGTTAAATAGCCGATTTGCAATCAGGTTGCCCTGAATATCAAACAGGCTAACGAGCAACTGCGGGAATTTCTGGGCAAAGCTTGCCTGATTCACAAATGAACCGCTGACCATTAGTGCACCCGATTGAACTGGATGCGTGAATACGTTTCGCTCCAGTAATTTGATTTGATGCGTGCTCGAAAACTGTGATTCATTGCAGGGAAGTACCCGGCAGAGGCCAAGTACCTGTTGCTGGAATCTGGGGGTTTGTACGAGCGGGTAACGTTGGTAGTAAATTGCCTGTGCTATCCCCAGGGTAGATAGAACTAAAATGCCAATCAGCCATAACAGCGGGGCCATATGAGACAGCATACTGTACTTGTGCCCATACATCGCCTCGTGCAGGCTGAGTTCCAGTTTTGGCTCGGCGTTGACCGCGGTACCATCGGCTGGCGATGGTTGATACTCGATGGGCTGTCGCCGGTCGTGATTTTTCAATGAAGTCAGTGCGTTAAAAACCTCGTCGCACTCGCCGCAGCGCACCTTGCCATGGGCTATTTGCAATTGCTGTTCGGTAATCTGGAACCGGCTCTGGCAATGGCTGCAACTGGTTTCCATAATATCGCTGAGACCGCTACTTTTGGCTTGCATGGTTCACCCGTTTCCGCGTTCCAGATATCGCAACCCAGCCTTCACGAACATTTTCAGGGTGCATTTCGAAACTGGGCTGGTAGGCTAATTTTACATCGTTTACCTGCTCCTCCAGTATTCCCGACAGTAAAATTTCAGCGCCGGGTTTTACCAGGCCGGCGAAGCTGGGCGCCAGTTCGATTAATGGGCCTGAGAGGATATTGGCAACCAACAGGTCTGCTTGGTTGAATTCCAGTTGTTGCGGTAGCGAAATAAGGAGCCGGTCAGGCTCAATGTCATTTCTGAGCGCGTTTTCAGTGCTGGCGTCGAGCGCCTGGGGGTCGATATCTACCGCAAATACACGTTTGGCGCCGAGCTTAGATGCCGCGATGGCTAGTATGCCGGAACCGCATCCATAATCGATGATAGATTGATCCTGAAAATTCTTTTCTCCCATCCAGGCAAGACATAATGCGGTCGTGGGATGGCTGCCGGTGCCGAAGGCCAGGCCCGGATCGAGCCTTATGTTGACTGCCGAGGGGTCGGGTGGGATCAACCAACTCGGAACCACCCATAAATTATCGGTGTAGCGTATCGGGCTAAAGTGCCGCAAATGTACTCGTTCCCAGTCCTCGTCTTCGAGTACCGACTTTCGCGCTGTCGCTACGAGGTGATCGGGCAGTAGTCTGACTAGTCGATCGTAAAGGTCCTCGAGCTGCAGCTCCTGTTCGAACATTCCGGTTACCACCGAATGCTTCCATACCGGACTATCGCCCGGCAAGGGTTCGTATATTGGGATGTCTTCGGCATCGCTCAGGGTGATACAGGTCGCACCAATAGCGAGCAAACTATCCTCGGTTTGCTCGAGCTCGTCTTCACTGCATTGAACGCTGAGTTGCCACCAGGCCACTAG
>QNFD01000004.1 GCA_003645435.1 Gammaproteobacteria bacterium
CATCGAACATGCCGCCGCCAGGCTGGGTATCGAGATGTGACCCGGTCGAAATCGGCGCCAGCTCGGAATTAGTACCGGGGAACCGCAAAAATAGATTGCCAATCGCATCCATTCTGGGCTCCGCACCGAGTGTTACGGCCCACGCCATCACAAGTTTACGGGCCTGGCTGTCTAAACCGGTCAACGCCTGCCGGTTTACACCACCAGATTCAGTGGCGCCAATCTTGCCCAACTCCATGTGGCGATTCCAAAGCCGCTCACGATCGACATAGTCGGATAAATGAGGGGGACTATTCAATTTGCCTGTACTCATTGGCACTTACTTAATCGTGTCATTGCGAGCGCAGCGAAGCAATCTCCCAGGCCGGAGCCAGTTGTATGAAGATTGCTTCGTCGCTGCGCTCCTCGCAATGACGGCTGATCTGGGCTTAAGTAAGTGCCGTTGGTGCCTCTACTGTCAGTTACTGTCATCACTCAACACTCCCGGCAATATGCGGGTTAAACCTTTCCCAGCGCACGCATAACATTTTCCGGTGACATGGGCATATCGACCCAGACACCCGTCGCGTTATAAACAGCCTGTACCACGGCCGGGATAGCCGCGGCCATCGGCGATTCCCCTGCCCCGCGCGCACCATAGGGGCCAACGGGGTCATAGGATTCATGGAAAACAACCTCTGCATGCGCGGGAAAATCAGCCGTACGCAGTAGCTTGTAATCGAGCAAATTGGCGTTCAGGGCTTCACCGGTTTCCGGACTAAGCTTCAATTCCTCATAGAGGGCATATCCGAGGCCGCAAATGGCGCCGCCGATGACCTGGTTTTTCAGGATCTGCGGGTTCACCACGGTGCCGCTGTCCTGCAATGCCAGGTAATCCAGAATTTTAATCTGGCCAGTCTCCGTATCTACTTCCACTTCGACGAAATGCGTGGCGAACTGGCGAGAATAGGCCAGTGTGGGCGGCATCGGGTCTTTGTTACGCCCGGTAATCGATGACATTTGCCCCATTGCATCGGAGCGGAATAGATTCAGGACCTCGCTTATGGTCACTGTCTTTCCAGAAGCCGGGTTATCCTTAAGTCCAACAACTCCCTCGACAATATCGAGGGATTCAGGATCGATACCGTCAAAACAATCGCGTGCTGCCAGTTCCAGAACCTGTTGACGGGCATCGAGAGCGGCCTCGCGGGTTGCCCAACCGGCCCGATACATGGTGTTACTGGCGATAGATCCATGTCCCCAGGGCGCCGAATCGGTGTCACCCAATTCAGCTTCAACCATATCCAGTGACAGGCCAAGCGCTTCCGCCGCAACCTGGGCCTGTGTGGTTTCGCTACCCTGGCCCTGACGGCCGGCACTGACAAATACCCTGGCGCTGCCATCTGGGTTCAGGCGCACGACCGCGGAAGAGTTACCCTCGGTCTCCACGCCACAGGTATGGCTGCCGGTACCGACACCCACGGCGCGGTGTTTTGCGCCCTGGATGGAAGACGGTATACCCCAGCCTTTAAATTTTTCATTCCAGCGAAACCTCGCGGCCCCATCGTCCAACATCGGCAGGCTTGAGCCGCTGGAAAGATGGAACAGTTTTGGCCATTTGTGGTGTAATTCCGGTGCTACAAAATCGAGTGGATCACCGTTCATTTCCTGCCTCAACTCTTCTGCATACTGCTTCATCGAGTTAAATTCGTCACCCGCGCTGATCTGGTTTTTCGTGCGGAACTGGATTGGGTCAAGCCCGGCTTTTTCCGCAAGCTGGTCGGCCATGCGCTCTAATGCGACGCTCATGGTACAGTCGCCGACACCACGAAAACAGCCGGCAGTGACACGGTTAGTATTGACGCCAGTGATCTGGCATCTGGCATTGCCAATTCCGTTCCACAACTCCAGGCTGGCATAACCGACATCATCCTTGAAACCATAGGCACCGTTGTCGATCATGTGATTCATATCAAGGAAGGTCAGCTTGCCATCCTTTGTACAGCCCATACGCCCGCGTGCGCGCTCTTCATGACGACGTTTAACCGTGGCCATGCATTCTTCATTATTGAGTTCAATTTTGACCGCGCGTCCCGCTTTTCTGGCGAGCAAAACCGTTACCATCATAAAGTTGTTGCTCCACCAGATACCGAATGAGCTACCGCAGGGCAGTGCCTGAACCCTGATTTTACTCTGGGGTATATCGAGCGCCTCATGAACACCGTCTTTAACTTCCGAAGGCGTTTGTGAAGAGGTCCACAGGGTTACCTTGTCATTGTCCCATTCGGCAATACTGGCGTTTCGCCCCAGCGGTGCGTATTGCTGGGATGGGAATTTGATATCACAGTCAACGACAAAGTCCGATTCCGCTTCACCCTGGCTTATATCGCCCCATTCCACCAGGAAAGGCGGTCGAACATTGCCTTCTTCACGGATCTGCGGGGCATCCGGTTTAGCGGCTTCCTCTATATCAAATACATGCGGCAGGATCTCCCAGTTGATATCGATCAATTCGAGCGCCCGCTCAGCAATATCCTCGCTTTCGGCGGCGACGGCGGCGACCTCATCACCGACAAAGCGGGCGATACCATCAAGCACATTGCCACGATAGTTAAACCACGCGGCTTCCCAGTTATTACGGGGCGTATCATGATGAGTAAGCACGGTGATAACACCCGGCAAGGCTTCGGCCCTGCTGGTATCGATCGACTTGACGCGTGCATGCGGGTGCGGGCTGCGAAGAATTTTTCCAAAGGCCATACGATGTATACCCATATCCACCGCATAGCGTAACGACCCTGTTACCTTACTGGCAGCATCCTTGACGGGTACGCCCTTGCCAACGATAGATAATTTTTCTTTCATACCCATGTCATAACCCCCGCATTTTTTCGGCAGCGTTTAAAACAGCCCGAACAATATAAGGATGCGCGCCACAGCGGCAGATGTTCCCGCTCATCGCGATTGACGCCTCGTCTTCGGTTGGATTCGGATTTTCTGCGAGGAAGGCTTTTGCGGCGATAATGAATCCCGGTGTACAGGCGCCGCACTGGAACCCCTGTTCATCGATAAAAGCCTGCTGAATCGGATGCAGTTGATCCGGTCTGCCCAGGCTCTCGATGGTCTCGATTTTCCGACCCTCAGCCTGATCGACGAGGACAAGACATGAGGTCACCGGCTGGCCATCCAGCAGAACCGTGCATGAGCCACATTCTCCCTCGGCGCAGGAAACTTTAGTGCCGGTCAGGCCCAGATCATTGCGTAAAACACTGGCCAGGGTTCGGGCTGAAGAACCCGAGACCTCGTACTTCTTATTATTGACAGTGAGTTTGGTCATTCGGACTCTCCCAATAGTGAGTCTGAAATGTCTTCCAGAACACGTCGCACCAGCACCTTGATCATCGCGCTGCGATACTCGGCACTGGCGCGCACATCGGTGATCGGGGTTGCGTCTGTTGCAGCCGCGTCGCCAACACGTTGTAAAAATTCACCATTTAGTGCGGATAAGGCTGTACCGGTTAATAATGCCTCGGCCCGGGCCGAGCGAATTACCGTGGGAGCGACCGCACCCATTGCAATGATTGCACTCTCGACCACATTATTGCTGTCGAGCCTGATCGCACCCGCGGCACTGACCAGGGCTATATCAACCACGGTACGATCGATACGCCGGTAGCTACTGGCCCTCGCCTGCGAAGGCGTTGGGATACAAATTTCAGTCACCAGCTCACTGTGATGCAGGCTGGTTTTACCCGGGCTAATCATCAAGACTTCAACGGGCAGTTCGCGGCCACCTGCTTCACCAACCACCTTGAGGTAAGCATCCATCGCTATCAGGGTGGGAAATAGATCCCCAGCCGGTGAGGCGTTGCAGAGGTTGCCGGCGATAGTGGCTATTGTTCTGGTCTGTACCGTGCACATCAGGCACGCCACCTCGGCCAGCGTTTTCAGGTACGGATCCTGGCGATCGGCTCGTTCTAACTCCGACAGGCTGGTCAAGCCGCCAATACGCAGCAGACTGCCGTCATTCTCGATGTACCCGAGCCCGGCAATCGCAGTAACATCGATGCAGTGCAACGGTTTGATTTTCTGACTCTTCCATTGGAGTACAAGATCCGTTCCTCCGGCCCAGAAACGGGACTCGCTGCCCAGCTCGCACTTCATCCGCACAGCGCTCTCGACGGAATCGGGCCTGTGGTAATCAAAATCAGATCTCATCCAACTTTCCTCATCATGGTTACTTGAGTGACTTGTTGCCTCCCTGCACCAGGCCGGCCATCAAAAACATAACGACGTAGACGATCAGGCGATAGACCACGTTTGAACCTGGAGGGATGCAAATGAAAGACAGGCCAGTCAGACCTCGACGACCGAGTTCGTTGGCTATGCGCAATACCTCGTAATCAGTCATACCCATGGGTTCCGCCAGTTCACCGAGGATATCCCCCGGCGCCGGACCCGCGCCGCCAAGCACGTCCATATCAAAATGAGCGTATACCGCGTCGGTTCCTTCGTAGGCGTGAGACATCTCCTCGCACAAACCTTCTATGCCGAGCTCGCGGCGAATTCTCCACATGGGATAAAAATTGGCGCCTTGCTTCAGGTAATTCCGAATCGTGTTCTTGTCTTCGAGCATGCCGCGTTCGCCGATTTCCACCAGATTTTTAGGATCAAAGTTTTTTAGAAACTCATAAGTTTTGAGCTTCCAGTTGGCACTGCCGGCAATCCTCGGATCACCGGTTAAATCGTCGACCGGTTCCGAATCCCAATGGGTATCGAGGCTGACCATGCCAACCTTGCCTGCGGTTGCCTCGGATATCGGTTTGGCGATAGCGAAAGAGGAGCAGGGGGAATTCTGTCCGATCACAATCGGGATCGCACCCGCGGCGAGAGCGTCATTGACCTTACTTTCCACCTCGGCCTGTGCCTCGAGAATATTCTCCGGCGTGAGTTTTTGCAGGCATGACAGCGGCACTGGCGCATCACCGTAGTCGACGACTTTCAGATGTTCAAATACATCCAGGTCAAATTCCTGGATATAACCGGACAGATAGCGGTTGGATTGCTGTCGAACCCGTTTCGCAGCGGCCATCCAGTCCGAGCGAGCGACGCCGGCATACTCTTCGGACCCGGCCACATAAGACGAACCAATAATCACCACATCGGCACCCTGCAAGTCTTCAGCAGACTTTGCCAATGGGCGCGCCATAAAGGTTGGTGTCTCGGCGTTTATCATCGGCAGGTCTTTTCTGGTGAGGAAGGACCCATCGAAAGCGTCGGCCTTAACCTGTTCCCAATCTGGATAACTCATACCTGTTGCCTCTATCAGTGATTAGATCGTGAAGAAAGAATATCCCAGGCAAAGTGTTATTTATATAACCGCTAAGGGTGAGTGGACGCTGAAGCGCTGGTCGAGTTTTTTATGGATATTACAGTGGTGAGCTTTTACCATGTAAAAACCGCCACATAACACACTCGAGTCCCATGCACCGATGAGCACCATCAAACTCGCTTCCCGTGGTTTGTACCATGCTATGGGTAAAGCCACCGAACAACTTCATCAGGACAACTTCCCCCGTGCTTTGATGGAGGTATTCCATCGCGGCTTTACCTATGACTCCACGATGATCATGGTCTTCCCTGCCAATAGCATGCCGAAACTGGTCTACGAAGAGAGCATCCCGGGACTTGTGGAAAAGAAGGGGAAGACGAGATATTACCTTGACGGCATTTATCTACTGGACCCCCTCTATCAACTAGCCACGCAACAACCGAGCGCCGGGCTCTACTCGTTAAAAGAGGTCACACCAGCCGATTTTTATCGCTCGGAGTTTTTCAAACGACACTTTGCCTACACCGGTCTTAAGGATGATATCAACTACCTGCAGCCCATCGAGGGTGTCGGTACTGTCGTCATCAACATAGGCTGTAGGCGTCGCTTTAGTGCTGCTGAAATGAAGCGCTTCCGCAGCATCGAGCCCTGGGTACTGTCTATGATGCAATGTCACTGGGCTATACCGACCAACCAACAACAAGGCTCACCGGAACATATCAACCTTCACCAGAAGCTGACGGCCAGCTTTCAGAATTTTGGCCGCTCGCAACTGACCGACCGCGAATGCGATATCGTGCAATTGATCCTCAAGGGACACTCCTCTAAATCTGCCGCACTGAAGCTGGATATATCCGGCGAGACGGTGAAGGCTCACCGCCGTCATATTTATAAGAAGCTCGATCTCCAGTCACAGTCTGAGCTGTTTTCGCTATTTCTGAAAACCCTCGCAAGCCAGAGCGAGGGCTCGATATACGTTGATCCGCTGGAAGCTTATCTTGCTAAGTCAGATCACTAGCGATTGCGATTCGACTGAAGTCTAACGACCTAACCCCATAACTCGTTGCGTACCGCAGCAACACTCACCCTTAGCGGTTATATAAATAACACTTTGCCTGGGATATTATTATTCGCGATCATTTATACAGATGGGTTTAATAGAAAGACTAATATCTGTCTGCCAAATCCCAACACCTTCCTGAAAGCCGAGTTTCAGCAAGGGAGAATCAAATGAAAAAAAACGTGGTTGTAACAGGTGCCGCATCGGGCATAGGCCAGGCTATTGCGCTGCGAGCCTGTCGAGACGGACATCTGGTCATTGCTGTTGATATCAATGAATCGACCGAGACGGTAAAGAAGATTACAACCGAGGGCGGCAAGGCTATTTCTTATTCATGCGATCTCCGCAATGAGACTTCGGTAACGGATTTATTCGATCGGATCGAGGAAAAGCATGGCGCCGTCGATACTCTTGTCAATAATGCCGGAACCATGGGTCGCTGGCCACTATCCCTGACGGAAACCAGTGAAGATGACTGGTACACCATCTTCGATACCAATGTAAAAAGTGTCTACCTGTGTTGCCGGCAGGTCCTGCCCGGGATGCGTAAGCGCGGTTCTGGGGTCATAGTCAATATTGCCTCAGAACTGGCTTTCAAGTCAGCCGAGGGATGTACCATCTACTGCGCCTCCAAGGGGGCGGTGGTTCAGTTCACTCGTGCGCTCGCGGTCGAAGAAGCTCGAAACGGTATACGCATCAATGTTGTTTGTCCCGGACCTGTCGATACCGGTTTGCTGCTTCCAACCCTGGGAGAGGTTCCCGAGGATAATGATGAACAGTCATTCTCGGCGACCGCATTGAAACGGCTCGGGAAACCGGAAGAAATTGCCGAGGTGGTCTGGTTCGCCGCATCCGAGGGGGCGAGTTATATGATCGGCTCGGTGATCATGGCGGACGGCGGCGTACTAGCCTCCTGATAATCGGGGCCAATGATAAGGCATATTCAATAAAATCAATTCTGAAATGGAGAAGAAGTAAAATGATTGTCATTCCTAAGAGTCCTGAAATAGAAGCATTTTGGAAAAAAGCCTGTGCTTTCCTCGAAATTGGTGAGGATACACACTATTGCGCCCTTCCATTTTGTGAACACTATGAAAATACGGACGTAGAAGAACTTGATATTATCGATGGCATTGCCGAATTGGCGGTAAAGAGCCTGAAACGGGGAACCTGCCACCAGGCCATGCAGTTTGAAAAAGATAATATTCCAATGCGCAGCGTTGGTGATTACTGGGTCGTTGTCAAAACTGACAGCACCCCGATTTGTGTGATTAAAATTATTGCGATTAATATCGTGCCATTCAACCAGGTTGGCCCTGCATTCGCTGCTTCAGAGGGACCGGAAGGCGGTTTGATTCCAAGTCATGAGAACTGGAGTAATGCGCACCGGGAGTATTTTCAGGAACAGTGTGAACGTTGGGGAGTTGCGTGGCACGAAGACCATCCGGCCGTCTGCGAAAGCTTTATTACTGTCTATAGCCCGGATTATTTATTTGGAATTAGATGATTGCCCCCGGTAATTGCCTGGTGAGAAATGCGGGTTAAACATATACTCTTGGGACTCTTTCACTGATAACAGTCAGCATTGCATCGCTCCCCATGCCAACACGTTCCCCCTGTGCCATAGGCTCCAGAATTTTGCCCAGCTGCTCGCCAAAGATGATGACCTCTTCACCAATCACCATATCATCTCTTTTTTCTCCCAGATCTATAGTTGTCATATCCATACTCATGGTGAGAATCGGATAAAACGATCCACGGATCAGGACATGGCCACCATTCAGAAATGCTCTGGAAAATCCATCACCCCAACCTATCGATAAAGTTGCGATTGTTGTATCTGCCGGGCATTTGTATGAACTGGAATATCCAACCCCTTCGCCTTTATGAACATTGATTAAATGGCTAATTTCAGTTTTCCAACTATAGACCTGCTTGAGGTCTACAACGGCTGCAATGGGATCATTGATGCAAAGGCCCATTAAACCGGTACTGACTCTGACCATATCAAGATGGCTTTCCGGAAGGAACAACGTTGCTCCGGTATTGGCCATGTGAATTATACCGGACCAATTGAACTGGTTTTTAATTTCATAAACAGCCTGTTTGAAAAGGCCTAATTCTCTGCGTGTTTTTATATATGCCAACTCTCTGCAGGCTTGCTCATTTGAATGCAAATCGTCAGCACTGGCAAAATGACTAAAAAGACCTGTGACTTTCAAGTTTTCAAGCTGCGCTATCTCGTTGAAAAAAGAAACTGCATTTTCAGGAGGGATCCCCACCCGGTTAAGGCCTGTGTTGATCTTGATATGGATACTTGCATTACACCCCTGCTCTGTAGCTGCTTTGGAAATAAGGCGGGCAGTCTCTATGGAATATACGGTAATGCCTATATTCAAACTGACAGCATTAGGAATTGCTCCTCTCGGCGGTTCGCATATGATCAGAATGGGTATGTCAAACTCCTGCCTTACAAGAGCGGCATCCTCAACTGTGGTTACCCCGATCCAGTCCGCACCGGAATTTACAAAGGATCTTGCACATTCAATAGTTCCTGCCCCCCAGGCATTTCCCTTGACGATTGCCATGAATTGACAATCACCGGCAATCATCGATTTTATAGCCTTGAGGTTGTGCTCAAGAGCAGAAACATTTATCTCAAGATAGTTTCGATGACCAGACATATTACCTTTCCATTAATATTGAAGTGCGATTCTGGGTTATAGAAATCACAAATCAGGTTTCTCTGGGACGTAGATGAGCGAACCACTGTTTTTCCCAGAAGTTAAAACCGCGTGTGACAAAGAAAACGATAATCATATAAAGCACCGCCGCGGCGATGAAGCCTTCGTATGCCAGATAATACTTACCGTTCAATATTCGTCCCGCACCTAGAATATCGATGATGGTCACGGTGCTCGCCACGACACTGCCATGAATCATGAATATCACTTCGTTTGAGTAGGCCGGGAGTGCGCGTCGAAGTCCGCTGGGAACAATGATTCGTGAATATTTTTTCCAGGTCGACATGCCGCTTGCACTGGCTGCCTCAACTTCGCCACGGGGCACCTGCTCGAAGGCCCCACGCAGGATCTCTGTCGTATAGGCCGCGGAGTTAATTGTAAATGCGATCAGCGTGCACCACCAGGCATCTTTGAATACCACCCACAGAAATCCATTTCGAATAAAATCTATTTCACTAAACCCGTAGTAAATCAGATAAAGTTGAAGCAGTAGCGGCGTTCCCCGGAAAAAATAGGTGTAAGCCCCGACAACCCGGGCGAGAATTGGCACGCGATTAACCTGGCATACCGCGAGTGGGATAGCAATCATGCCAGCTATTAATAGCGACAGACTAACCAGAACAACGGTATGCCAGGCACCGTCCAGAAACAAGCGCCAGTTTTCGAATATCAGATAAAAATCAATCGGTGATACGTTTTCGCTGAATTGCTGGATCGCTTCCCAATGGTTAAATTTTTCTGCTTCAGCCATGTTCAGGCCCTCCTTAAACCGTCGCTGTATTTACGATCAAGCCAGCGTAACCCCAGGTTCGAAATTGTGGTTAAAACCAGGTAGATAGCCAGGGCTACGAACAGAAACGGAAATAACTCGCGCGTCGAGCGACCAGCGGTCATCGATTCATAGACCAGTTCATGCAGGCCAAGTACCGATACCAATGCGGTTGTCTTGAGTAAAACAAGCCAGTTGTTGCTGAAACTCGGCAATGCATAACGAACCAGCTGTGGCCAGATAATTCTAAGCATCAACGAAACTCTGCCCATGCCGCAAGCCACACCCGCCTCGATCTGGCCGCCTGGGATCGCAAGATATGCCCCTCTGAATGTTTCGGTCATATAGGCGCCGAAGATAAAGCCGATGGTGCCCACGCCGGCGGTGAAGTGATTGATCTCCACATACCCCCAAAGGCCAGTGGCATCGCCAAGGTCATTGAGAAGCTGCTGGCCACCATAAAAAATCAATAGCATGAGGACCAGATCGGGGACACCGCGAATAAGCGTGGTATAGGCGTTTGCAGTCCGATTGGCCGCTCTTGAGTTGCTTAGTTTCCCCCATGCTCCCAACAACCCGAAAAAGACAGCAATCAAGACTGAAGCAATAGAAACCAGGATGGTTATCCCGGTACCTTTCATGATTGATGGCATGTAGGCGATTACACTATCCATTTTTCAGGCCTTTTCACAATTTAGATACTCGGGAAATCTTCGGTAAGCGGATATGGGGCGACAAGATTGTCGTTGTATTCAATCACAATCCTGCTACCCCAATAAGCGAAGCTTTATTTAATTTCCGGACCGTAGATATCCATAGAGAAAGTCCTGTTATTGATCTCCATATACGAACCATCCGCACGCATATCCAGGATCGCCTGGCTCAAGGCATCTCGAAGCTCTTCATTACCCTTGCGCAAGGCAATACCCGTGCCTTCACCCAGGCACGCCACATCATTCAAATCGGGACCAATAAATTCAAAATCCTGACCGGCTTTGGTTCTCAAAAAACCTTCCTGAAGTTGAATGCTGTCAGCGACATATACATCAACACGTCCATTCAAGAGATCATTGTAACCATCACTTTCAACGGCATAGAGTTTAATGTCGGCGTTGGAATGAAATTTTTCCACATAACATGCCTGAGTCGTTGCGCGTTGTGTACCAATAGATACTCCTGCAAGCCCAGCTACGGAAACGTCAATATTTGCGCCCTTACGTGCAATCATCTTTGTTGGTGTCTGGTAATATTTTCCAGTGAAATCGACTTTCTTCTTACGGTCTGCTGTGATCGACATGGATGCAATAATAAGATCATATTTCTTGGCCAGCAAGCCCGGGATCATACCGTCCCAATCTTGTGCAACAAGCACACATTCACGCCCAATTCTCTCGCACAAAGCAAAGGTTATGTCAGTATCAAAGCCCTTGATATTGCCATTTTCATCAGTCCAGTTGAATGGCGGGTAGGCACCTTCAGTGGCAACCCTGAGAACGTCCGCTGCCTTGACAGGCAGGATAAAACTCGCGGTCATAACACTGATTGCAACAAGTACTAAGTTAATTTTTTTCATCTTATTCCTCCTGATTTATAAGTTGTATTCTGTTCACTTAACCACGGTTATTTTGATGAATAGTGAACGGTTCTAATCCAGCGTCCCCGAAAGGAATTGTTTGAAACGATCAGATTTAGGCGAATCAAAAACCTGATCTGGCGGGCCATATTCTTCGACCTGCCCCTGGTGCAGAAACATCACCTGATCGGAAACTTCCCGCGCGAATCCCATTTCATGGGTCACTACCAGCATGGTGCGCCCCTCTTCGGCCAAACCGCGCATAATGCTTAATACTTCGCCCACCAGCTCCGGGTCGAGCGCCGACGTCGGTTCATCAAACAGCATGACTTCCGGTTCCATGGCTAAGGCACGGGCGATGGCGGCGCGTTGCTGTTGACCACCGGATAAATGGGATGGGTAGTAATCCTTGCGATCGTAAAGCCCGACCCGTTGAAGCATTTGTTCAGCCAGTGCAATCGCCTCGGCCTTCGACTTCTTCAACACGTGGATCGGTGCTTCAATCACATTCTCCAGAACAGTCATATGCGACCAGAGATTAAAGCTCTGGAAAACCATCGCCAGTCGTGAGCGGATTTTTTGAACCTGTTTGATATCTTCCGCCTCAAGACCACCCCCAATTTCACGCATGCGAATCAATTCGCCATGGACAAAAACTTTTCCGGAGCTTGGTGTTTCTAGAAGATTGATACATCGAAGGAAGGTGCTTTTACCTGATCCACTCGATCCCAGGATCGAAATTACATCATGATTGCTGGCCCTGAGAGAGATGCCCTTTAAAACTTCGATCGAGCCGAATGATTTATGTAAGTCCTCGACGACAATCACGTCCTCACTACCGCTAGCCACAGCATCAGCCGCTCGTCGAATTTGTTCTCCAGGCTGGGGCAGCGCTTTCAGTTCCACATTTCTCATGTCGTTTTATCCTACTAAGTCGATACAGCATTTCGGATTAGAAAACGAGCATAACACCCGACTTATGTTTCAATAAATATATAATAATGAAATTATACTTTAGATTAATCATAAGTTATTTTGGCTAGATTAAAACCTGCCACCATCGTCGACATCAAGTGACAGTATATGTTTATGGGGACTGTAGAACGTGGTCGAAAATGATTTCGCTCATCGGGCCAGGACAAATTGTTTATGAGGAGACACAACAAAATATTTGCCGCGTTGCAAGATATCGAATCTAAAGTTGACTTCCGGCAACCTTCGACCTCAGAACCTAAAACAATTTCTAACGCCGAGCTACCAGAGCATCTGCTAAAACACAGAGAATTTCATACATCAGGTTTGCTCCGACCAGAGCCGTATTGCCGGACTGATCGAAGGGCGGTGAGACCTCAACCACATCTCCGCCGATAAGATTTAGGCCCCTTAGACCACGGATCATCTTCTGCGCCTCGTAGGTTGAATAACCCCCGATTTCCGGTGTCCCGGTACCCGGTGCATAGACTGGATCGAGGCCGTCTACATCGAAGCTCACGTAGGTCGGGCCGTCACCGACAACATTCCGCGCTTCTTTGATAACGGCATCGACACCCATGTCAAAATACTCGTCAATAGTGATCACCCGCATCCCCGAATCATACGAATATTGCCAGTCATCTTCCGAGTACATGGTACCGCGAATACCAATCTGTACAGTGCGTTTCGGGTCGAGCAGGCCTTCTTCGACGGCGCGACGGAATGGCGTACCATGGGTGTATTTATGACCGCCAAAATAGTCGTCGCTGGTGTCGTTGTGAGCATCGAAGTGGACCATGCCGACAGGTCCGTCTTTGGCAATGGCTCGCATCACCGGCAGTGTCATCAAGTGATCTCCGCCAGCACTCAATGGAATGGTTCCGGCGGCATGAACACCGTTAAAGAAGTTTTCGATGATGTCCATGGACTCCATGATATCGATGGGATTGACTCCGGTGTCTCCCAGGTCGGCAATCTTACATAACTCGAAGGGATTGATACGATTGGACGGGTTAATGCGCCGAATGAAACTAGACATATTTCTGATTTCGCGTGGGCCGTGGCGGGCACCCGCTCGATTGGTTGTACCGCCATCCCAGGGCACACCGATCAGGGCGATATCTACAAGCGACGGATCGGTGATAAACGGCAGGCGCATGAAGGTGGGTATGCCGCCATATCGTGGTACTAACGAACTGTCAACTGGCACAAATTGGTTGTCTGAATCGGTCATTGATTGTTCCTTCATATGCTTAATTTGTTGATTTTACTTGCCCGAAACAAAGACCATAACATTCGACTTATACTTACATAAATATATAATAAGTAAACTTCACTTTATGAAAATCGAAAGTCATGCCTGCTCAATCACTACCGATCTTCAACGTCGACCTTAAGCAACTGCGCATATTTAAAACAATTGTGGAATGTGGAGGCTTTACACTGGCTCAGATTGTTTTGAATACGAGCACATCGGCTATAAGCGTTCAGATTTCTGCACTTGAAGATCGCCTGGGAGCAAGACTGTGCGAACGCGGGCGCAAAGGATTTCGCCTTACTGAGCAAGGGCAAATCGTCTATGACGAAATACAACAAATATTTGCCGAGTTGCACGACTTCCAATCTAAAGTCGACTTCAGACAGAGACCCTTGAGTGGCGAATTGCGCCTGGCAATCGTCGACAACATTATCACCAATCCAGAAGTTGAGTTATCGAAAGTGATCAGCTCATTTCGACAACTTGGCGAAGACATTACAATTCGTCTTGATATACAGGCGCCAGTCGAACTTGAACAAACCGTTTTATCTGGTCGCTACGACCTGGGGATCGGATCTTTTTATCAGTCATCGCCAAGCTTAAATTATGATCCGCTTTTTTTCGAAGAACAGAGCCTCTATTGTGGTTACACACATCCGTTGTTCCAAAAGGAATCCTTCGATGTGAAAGATAAAGACCTGGAAGGTATGGACTATATAGTTCGAGGTTATATGGCGAAAATGGAGAAGGAAAAACTTCCGCAATGCCGACAGGCAGCAGTGTCTTACCATGTTGAAGGTGTTGCCATTCTAATACTAAGCGGTGATTTGATTGGCTATTTACCCACTCATTTTGCGGAAAGATGGGTAAGTCGAAACGAAATGAAACCACTTCTATTTGACACACATTCGTATACCTCGCAATTCAGCCTAATTTCACCCGCGCGACAACATGACAGGCCGCTGGTACGGGAATTCAAGCGACTGTTGGGCAACCCCGCGAAGAAATAATCCGAGCATGGATGCAGGAACTTGAAAATCATAATCCATACAGCGTGCCCATCATCCTGGTATTCCTTACCATAAGAACTACCTCCAGCAAGATTTACTTAACTTTTAAGATGATAGTACCCCCCCGGGACGTGGTATGAATGCCATCATTTCGTCGATCCAGTTGAAATCCTTATCGAAATCGTAATCCACTTGTTCCTGCAGATCATCGGGAAGCAGGTGCATCAACAAGCGCAGCGCTAATTCCCCGGCTTTCAGGCCCACATTTCGCTCTCCATAGGCGTAGACCATGTTGTATTGACCCCATTCGCCCGTGGAACGAGTTCGTCCGAAGGCATATACAGAATCACCTTATGCGGTCAGCATGTCACTCGCCGGCACGTAGTCGTATCCCAGATCATCGGCGACAGCCTCGTAGGTAATTTGGCCGTTGCACACATTCAGGCCGGCCATTAGATGGTCATTGTCCCGAAGCGCCTGTTTCCACCCCTTGTCAGCGAGGGCAATAGCGTGTTGGAGCGTCACGTTGTTCAATGCATAAGTCGAGGTACGCGCAACGCCTCCCGGCATATTGGCAACACAGTAATGAACCACGCCGTCAACCACATAAGTTGGATCAGCATGGGTAGTCGCCTTCGAAGTTTCAAAACAACCACCCTGGTCAATCGCGACATCGACGATCACCGAACCTTCCTGCATCGAGGAGAGCATTTCACGGGTAACCAGCTTGGGTGCGGCGGCACCCGGGATTAGTATCGCCCCTATCACCAGGTCCGCGTCTGAGACCAGCATATTGAGGGCTGACTGGGTGGAATAGATAACCTTTGCCGAGGCTTCGAAATGGTGTTCGAGGCGCTCTAGCACATCTGGATTGCGGTCTAAAATGGTTACATCCGCATGTAAACCAACGGCCATCTGCGCCGCGTTAAAGCCAACCACGCCGCCGCCGATTACAACCACTTTCCCCGGGGCAACGCCCGGTACTCCACCTAGTAAGACACCACGCCCGCCCTGTGCCTTTTCAAGCGCCCCTGCCCCGGCTTGCACAGACATACGTCCGGCAACCTGACTCATCGGCTTGAGAAGCGGCAAGCCACCGCTATTGTCGGTAACCGTTTCGTAGGCAATGCATACTGCGCCGGAATCCACCAGATCCTTTGTCTGCTCGGGGTCCGGGGCGAGATGCAGGTAGGTGTAGAGAATTTGCCCTTCACGCAGCATCTTTCGTTCGACTGACAGTGGTTCCTTGACCTTGACAATCATGTCTGCGGATGCGAAGACTTCCGCCGCGGTGCCGGCGATCTCTGCGCCAGCCGCCCGGTAGGCTTCGTCCATTGCCCCGATACCACTCCCGGCCATGGTTTCGACCAGGACATTATGACCATGAGCGACCAGTTCGGCGACACTTTCAGGGGTCAGACCGACACGATACTCGTGATTTTTTATTTCTTTGGGTGTGCCAATAAGCATGTTTGAATATTCCTTTGCTAATAGTTTATTAGGATTAATTAAAAGTACCTTCGAATATCCGCCAAGGGCGGAAATCACTGCTTCGTTAGCACACTTCTTCTATCGCCTCTTTCATCGCGGCAACGACGATATCGGCTTCATCAGAAGTCAGGCAAAGCGGCGGGGCGAAACCGATAATATCCCCTTGCGGCATGGCGCGGGCGATGACACCACGCTTGAGAAGCGCTGCTGCAACCCTGGCTCCCATGGTCAGGGTCGGATCGTAGAAGGTCCGCGTATCCTTGTCTGCCACCAGTTCCACGGCTACTAACAAACCCTCGCCCCTGATATCACCGACATTGGGATGATCACCAACCGCCTCAACCATTGATTTCTTAAAGTAGGAACCAGTCTCACCAGCGTTGGATATCAGACTCAGACTGTCGACAAGTTTCAGATTAGCAACCCCTGCCGCAGCGCAAATGGGATGTGCAGAATAAGTCCATCCGTGTCCGATAGCACCAAATTCATCGGTACCCTGTTCCAGTACCTTCCAGACTTTGTCTGAAACGATAGAGGCAGAAAGTGGGGCATAAGCAGATGTCAGTCCCTTGGCCAGGGTAATGATATCGGCTTCGATGCCGTAGTGATCGGACCCGAACATGGAGCCGAGACGACCAAAGCCGGTGACAACCTCATCAGCGATCAAAAGGATGTCATACTTCTTCAATACCGCCTGAATGGATGACCAGTAACCGGCGGGCGGCGGCACCAGCCCGCCGGTGCCGAGCACAGGTTCGCCAATAAAGGCAGCAATAGTTTCTGGACCCTCGGACAGGATTAATTGTTCTAGCTTTTTCGCACAATGGGCGGAGAATTCCTCTTCGCTCAAGGATAAATCATCGCGGCGATAATAATAAGGCGCTTCGGTATGAATGACCTGTGATAATGGCAGATCAAATTTCTTGTGAAACAGTTCAAGCCCGGTCAGGGATCCGGTCATCAGCCCGGAGCCGTGGTAACCGCGCCAACGTGAGATGATTTTCTTTTTCTGCGGCCGGCCGAGCACATTATTGTAATACCACACCAGCTTGATGTTGGTCTCGTTGGCATCCGATCCGGAAAGACCGAAATAGACCTTGCTCATGTTTTCTGGCGCACGATCAAGAATCATTTTGGCTAACGTAATCGAGATTTCCGTCCCATGCCCGACATAGGCGTGGTAATAGGCGAGTTCCCGGGCCTGTTCGGCGATCGCCTCGGCAACTTCCTGCCTGCCATAACCGACGTTGACGCAATAAAGCCCGGCAAACGCGTCAAGTAATTTGTTGCCGTCACGGTCCGTGATGTAAACACCCTCGCCCCCGGTAATAATACGGCTCGGAACATCACCCCGGGCAAATTGTGCCAAATGAGTGGATGGGTGAAAAAAATTCTCTCGGTCCCACTGGGCGAGTTGATCGTTATTTAACATTGGTTTGTCTCCTGTAATTCTGTGGACCAGGCCCAGTCGCGACAGACATATTTGATATTTGAGAATGCTTCTATTCCGCTGCGCGAGCCTTCTCGCCCCAGGCCTGATTGTTTCATGCCGCCGAAAGGGACTGGCGCACCGGTCACCCTGGTGCGGTTGACACCGATCATGCCGAATTCCAGGGCACGGCTTAGCCGATAAATACGAGAGGGATCTCTGCTGTGCAGATACGCCATTAATCCGTATTCGGTATCGTTGGCACGTCGCACGACTTCCTTTTCATCATCAAAAGCAGTGATTGCAGCAACGGGGCCGAATGTTTCTTCGGACATGATCTTTGCTTCATTAGGTACGTCGATAAGAACGGTTGGGGCAAAGTACAGATCCCCGAGATCGAGAAGCTCTCCACCACAAAGAACCCTGGCGCCTTTTTCAATGGCGTCTCGAACGTGATCCTGTTGCTTTTCGATCGCGCCGACATTCATAAGAGGGCCGATATCCGGGTCATCAATACCGCGCCCGACTGATAGTGCTTTAGTTTTTGCGGTAAATTTCGTGCAGAACTCATCATAGACAGATCGTTCGATGTAGAACCGATTTGCACCCAGGCAGTCCTGGCCCGAGGTGGCGAACTTGGCTTTGATCGCCTCATCCACAGCCTTATCCATATCTGCATCGGCGAAGACTAAAAACGGTGCGTGCCCACCAAGCTCCAGGCTCAACCGTTTGATGGTCGGGGCGCATTGCGCATAGAGTAAACGCCCGATTTCTGTTGAACCGGTAAACGACAACGCGCGAACACGGGTATCGCTGGTCCATTGACCGACAATTTCGGCAGGCTCTCCGGTAACGACGTTAAACACTCCGGCGGGGAATCCCGCCCGCTCGGCGAGTTCAGCCAGGGCCAGGGCCGACAATGGCGTTTCCTTCGATGGATGGATAACCACAGTGCATCCTACCGCAAGTGCCGCCGCCGCTTTACGCGTGATCATTGCGTTTGGAAAATTCCAGGGTGTAACCAGCGCCGCTACACCGACCGGTTCCAGCCACACTTCCACTTCGGCATTTGGCAGGTGTGAGGTGACACTCATAATGTCCGGACGCTTGGCTTGCTCGGAAAAGAATTCAATGAACGCAGCACCATAATCGATTTCACCACGCGATTCGGATATTGGTTTCCCCTGTTCCAGGGTCATCAACAACGCGAGATCTTCTTTTTGTTCGCAGATCAACCTGAACCAGCGATAGAGGATTTCAGCACGCTGCTGTGGTAACAATGCGCTCCAGGCGGGGAAAGCCCTGTTTGCGGCGTTAACCGCTTCTGTACTTTCCTCTGCTGACAGGGCAGGAACATCGGCGATCCATTCGCCGTCAGATGGATTGTTAACACTGATGGTGTTGCCCGAACCCGCATTTCGCCATTCTCCATTAATGTAGGCGAACTGCTTAAGCAGGCGTGGGTCTGCGAGACGGTCCAAATTGACATCACGGTTAGTTTTTATAGCAACGTTATTCATATTCACCTCTAAAAAAACAGGGACTGCGTTAGAAGTGATGATAGGTTTTTTGGGATAGAAAGTGCTTTTGAATTACAGGGTGATTTCCGAGGATTTCTCTTTATTTAACGAGGGAATCAGAGAAACTCACTTCTTGCCAGAAACAACTTCATCTGAAAGTAGAGCAATTGGTGGGGTAGGAGTATTTTTTACCGGCTTGGTCACTACGTAAGTAGAGTAGCGTCTCAAACCGATGTCAGCCTGTAAAATTTCGTCGACCAGGCGTTGGTAAGAATCCACATCCTTGCAGAAAAATTTAACCAGATAATCAATGCCCCCGCCGACGGCCCAGCACTCTACGATCTCAGGAATGTCCTGCATCGCTTTTTCAAAGCGCTCGAAATCCTTCGCCTGATGACTGCTGATCTCAGCTTCCATGAAAATGACTGAAAAAGGCCCCAGTTTTGTCAGTGATACCCGGGCTCCATAACCCTCAATCACCCCGGCATCCTCAAGTTTCTTCAATCGTTCCCAGCAAGGTGTCGGCGAAAGATTGACCCGCTGGGCAAGTTCAGTTTTTGTAATCCGCCCTTCATTTTGCAGGATTGAAAGAATTTTCAAATCCCGGTCATCGAGTTGCATAGTGTGTGGCTCTCTTTAGATTATCAGGAATATTTCGACAGATTCCGGGATAAATTTTAGCTTTTCTCTCTAACACCGTTTCTTCGTCCTCGATTGATATAGTGACGCTGCCTTCCAGCACAAATACGAACGCTTCATCACACTGCACACTATACATCTCTTTGCCGCCGGTGCTGCCCGGAGCCATAATCGAAAAAATGGCCTGTGCCATTACTGCATTTTCCGGTGTTAAAAGATATAGTCCTGTTCCTGACCTGAAGGAGACCAAAATGGATAATGCCGAATTTGAAACCGCGAAAAAAGAATCGGAGAGCTGGTACTGGTGGGGCGTTCCGACCTTCTTCCGCTGTCCCTGGAAAGAGGATCCGGCCGACTGCGATATCGCGCTTGTCGGTGTGCCGCACAGCGCCGGTAATGGCTCGACAGAGCGCGACCAGCATCTGGGCCCACGCGCCGTGCGGGATGTCTCGGGGTATTATCGACGCGCCCATGGAGTTCATAATTTTGCACCATTTGAAGAGAGCCGCATCCACGACCTCGGCGATGTTCCGTTACCGGAATCGATGAACAATGAAGCATGCATGCACCACATCGAAGCCTTCTACAAACGCCTGGATGCGGTTGGCACGCGACCGGTTTCCGTTGGCGGCGACCACTCGATCACCGGCCCGATTCTGAAGGCAATTGCCGGTTCCGGCAGCCGCTTATCCGAGGGTAAGCCATGTGCGATGATTCATTTTGATGCCCACACCGATAGCTATGAAAATATGCCACACTGGCTTGGCGTGGAAAGATCCGCGGCACACTGGGCCGCCTATACGGTGCGGGAGGAAGCGGTTGATTCATCGCGCAGCATACAACTGGGCATGCGCGGGCACCCGTCGAGCATCATCCACGGAAAGGTAGTAGGCAACACCAGTAAGTCGCTTGGTTATCAAATGCTGACGATGGAGAAGATAGAAGACCTGGGAATTGAAAAGACTATCGAAATCATCCGTGAACGGGTTGGCGACACGCCTGTTTACATCACCTTTGATCTCGATTGCCTGGACTCGGCCATCGCCCCGGGTGTGTCAAACCTTGAGCCAGGCTTCGAGGGCATGTCGATTCGCCAGGCAACTAAAATACTTCAGGGTTTGAAAGGACTGAATGTGATTGGCGGTGATGTCGCCTGCCTGATGCCGACCAAGGACAATCCCAACAAGATTACCTCTCAAGTTGCGATGGTGATGATGTTCGAACTGCTTTCACTGGTTTCACTCAGCATCAGGGATGTCGAATCAACCAATTGAACGCGCTAGTGTGCCATCGTCAGGCAACTTGACCAGTAATATCGAAAACGCGGCCCGGGCCGAAAGCTCGTCGTGGCGCGACTGAATCTTAGGCCGGCGAACTTGTCAAATAGACAGGTTGCCTCGATGCAAGACTTGATCTGTTGTGGCAGCGCCTTCAGAATAGTTGTAATTGAAAGCTGACAGACTGACACCGGACACGACGACGGAAAACATCAACTGCAATACCTGGGATTAAATATGAATACGCCAACACCGATACCCAAATCATCACGTTTCAGTGAAGAGGAATGGCTATTACGAATTGAGCTGGCGGCCTGCTACCGCGCGTTTGTTCATTATGGCTGGACCGATTCAATATTCACGCACCTGAGCGCACGAGCGCCGGGTAATCCAAACCAGTACATCATCAATCCTTACGGTCTCCTGTTTCATGAAATCACCGCTAGCAACTTGATCAAGGTGGATTTTGACGGCAATGTAATCGAGGGTGATTACCCCTATAACGAAGCCGGCCACTCGATTCACAGCGCCGTGCTGAAAACACGCCCGGATGTGCAGGTCGCCCTGCATAGCCACACCCGTGCCGGTATGGCGGTATCCTGTATGAAATGTGGGTTGTTACCCTTAACCCAACAGGCCAACGAGATTCGCGATATGCTTTGTTATCACGAATATGGTGTTGCCGTGAACAACGATGAAGAATGCCGGAAACTGGGTGAAGACCTTGCCGACAAGTGGATAATGATTATGCAAAACCACGGCCTACTGGCTGTCGGCCGTAGCGTAGCCGAGGCTTTTTATTATCTCTATACCGTCGAAAACGCCTGTAAGGTCCAGGTCGATGTATTGGCATCTGGCAGGGAGATTGTGACCCCCCGCCAGGATGCGATTGAGACGATGGCGAAGATGGGTTTATCTCCAGGAAAACCACCCCATATCCACGTAAATATGGCCTGGGAGGCAGTGGTCCGACTGCTTGACCAAAAAGACCCATCTTATCGGAGTTAGTGATTTAAAGTTTTTAAACCGTTACCTGGTGATAAAAAGCCTGATCCGTTATCTAGCCATGACATCGGCGAGGCAGTCTGTCGGACTTAGGTAACTAACTCTTAATAGCCCCTGACCAGGGGCAGGTTTAGATGTATCAGGCGAGTTTGCCTTTATTAATATCGTCGATCACCCGCCCCTTAATATCACGCACATCCGCAGGCGAAAAGTCCATGTGATATTTTTTCTTGATACCATAATCCGTGAGCGTGTAATGATAGGTGGATTCGATATCGTGTTTTGAAAGGCAATTTTTCACGCAATGCAAATGGCAGCCATCAAACGAAATTATCTTGCGTCCGGACTTTGCTTTCTTTACCAAAGACTTTACACCGCCCCCTACTCCCGCTATGCAGGACATTTCCGCAATATGATCACGGTCTAGTTCAATAGCGATTTGATTAGCCAATTGCGCAATATTGGAGCA
>QNFD01000005.1 GCA_003645435.1 Gammaproteobacteria bacterium
AACCAGTTCCCCGGATGCCTGCAACTGATCGATTACTTTTTCAAAAGCAGCAATTACTTCTGGAATAGCGGCCGGGTTACCACCACCCATCATAATCATATCATCCTGCAGCAAGCCCTCGTTCAAATCATCCATCAAGTGGGTAATGCCCGAGTAACCCGCGAAACGATTACCGAAATCAGAGAAATTCATCTTGTGTCTTCTATCAGGGTCAATAACCCAAGCATAACTTAATTTCCTCGAAGTATGGCAAGTAAAAGGTATGCATCCCCGGACCTTTAAGGGTGAGATTTTTGCTAAACTGTCCGTTGTTTATATGTAATTTAAATAAAGGCTTCAACACTCATGGACTACGCACACCGACTCAGCTTCAAGGTCAGGGACTACGAATGCGATTTACAGGGCGTAGTGAACAATGCCGTACATCAAAATTATCTGGAACACGCACGACACGAATTCCTGCGGGAACGAGGTATTAATTTTGCCGCTATGACTGCCCGGGGAATCCATCTAATTGTAATACGCGCGGAACTGGACTACCGACAGCCCCTGAAAAGTAGCGATGAATTTACGGTTTGCAGCAATGTGCTAAGGAAGACCCGGCTGCGTTTCGAATTCCTGCAGGATATATTCCGTAGTTCAGATCAGCAATTGATGCTGCAGGCACGCATTATCGGTACATCCCTGAATGAGAACGGAAGACCTTTTGTCGCACAAGAGCTAAGTCAGCTATTCAGTGACCAGGCATCGACCGGTATTTGAACAGGTCCCTGAGTTTGCACACTGACAGGTTGTTTGAATTCCCTCTAATGTAGGGAAATATTCTGAAAGGATCCGATTCATTAATAACTTAGTGATTGCATCATTTCTATGACATTGAGAGAATGAGTTGCCTGGGAGCAATTCATCTTCGAATTTTCAGGGGATGAGAATAGCAAGGGTAAAATCTTGTTGTCTCACGACATCTCTGCTTAACAGCGGTCATACAAAACGCTAACCGCGTGTTCAGCCAGGAAATTCGAAGTAATCGAGATTTCCAGTAATTTTTCTACTTCAGGGTTTATGATGGGATTTCTAGCCGGTAAAAAAGCACTTATTGTTGGCATCGCCAGCAACCGTTCAATCGCATACGGCATCGCACGAGCGATGCATCGAGAGGGCGCTGAGTTAGCATTCAGCTACGCCAGTGAAAGACTCAAATCCCGGGTTGAGAAATTTGCCGCCGAGTTTGGTTCGGACATCGTGATTCCCTGTGATGTTTCCATCGACAGCGAGATTACCGGCCTGTTTGAGCAACTCGGCAAACATTGGGATTCACTCGATATCATGGTTCATTCGGTGGCATTCGCACCTCGCGAGGCGCTCGATGGCGACTATCTGGAAAACCTCGACCGCGAGGGGTTTCGTATCGCCCATGACATCAGTTCCTATAGCCTGGCTGCGATGGCCAAGGCAGGGCGTGCGATGATGCAAAATACAAATGGCGCAATTATCACTATGACCTACCTGGGATCGGAACGAGCCCTGCCTAACTACAACGTGATGGGGGTTGCCAAGGCAAGCCTGGAAGCAAATGTCAGATATCTGGCGGCAGCACTGGGGCCGGAAGGTATTCGGGTTAATTCAATTTCCGCGGGCCCTCTTAAGACCCTGGCATCTGCAGGAATAGGCAGCTTCAAGAAGATCCTCGATGAAGTGGCCCACAATTCCCCTCTGAGGCGTAACGTGACGATTGAAGATGTCGGCAACACAGCCGCTTTTTTATGTTCGGACCTGGCCTCGGGTATTACCGGGGAAAATATATACGTCGATTCGGGTTATAACATCGTCAGCATGGGTGTGCTGGATTCATAATCATCCGCGGTTCGGGTTTTGCAATCGCTATGCCCTACTATGTTAGGGAGCCTCTGCTTAGTTCTGAGTGATACAGATACGCGGTTAAAATAAGGCCAGTGAAGCTACTCGAGTTCGCTGAGTGGTGTTTTGACAACATCTGCACTGCCGGCAACTGCTTTTAAAACCGACTGGTACTCGACTGCCGCGCTTGCCGCGGCCAAAGCCTTGATGCGTTCGACATCAACCTCCCAGTCATTCGATATAACACCCGATAGTTCCAGCAGCGAATAATCTCCGCTGCGCTGCGCCAGGCCTTCAAATACCGGGCCGGATGTCGGCTTACTCATGGAAAAAATGCGCTGCAGTAACTCTCGATCAAACTCAGGGCTATCTCTCTTAACAAAGCCCTGGTCGATTACCTGAAGATCCCAGTCAGCGGCTATCTGGTCCAGATCACCACCGTTTCTCAGGACCTCCAGTGCCTCTTTCCCAAGCCGAATATTGTCATCTCCGGCCTTTTGCCTTTTCAGTTCCGTGACTATTACCTGCCTTACGTCATCCAGCGGCATTTGTTCTGCGGGACGGTACTCGTTCAAATGAAGAAATACAATACGATTGTCCGCGAGTTCAATCGCCTCGCTATTGATGCCCTCACGCAATATTTCATTCGAGAAGGCGCTGTTACGGATTTTAGACTCGCGCGCAATACCTGTACCCGAGTTTCGATCAAACCACTCCGAGGTCATTAACTCAAGCCCTAGCTGGTCCGCTGCGGGTAGTAGTGAATCGGATTGCTCATAAGCCAGGTTTGAAAGATTTTCCACTATATCAAAAATCTGATTTTCCACCATTTCCGACTTTATCTCATCTTCAATCTCGGCTCTGACTTCTTCAAAGGCCCTGGTCCCTCCCCCTCTTATCGCATCGAGCTTAATCAAGTGCCAGCCAAAAGCTGTTCTCACTGGCTCGCTCAACTCACCAACCTGCATTTGAAATAAGGCATCCTCGAAGGGTTGCACCATTACTCCAGATTCAATTTCACCCAGGTTTCCGCCGTCGGCAGACGATCCAGGGTCCTGTGAAAACTCTCGAGCCACGCCGGTAAAATCATCCGTCTCTATAATCTGCGCTCTCAGCTCCTGAAGACGTAGATTCACCTGTTCGATGTTTTCATCTGAAGCGCCTTCTTCTACGGTGAGCAGAATGTGGCTGGCGGTTCTAATCTCGGCTGCGGTATAACTATCTCTTGCCTGTTCATAACGATCAAGAATCAGCTCATCGTCAACCTCGACTAATGCTTTTATGCTATCCAGGTTCAACTCCAGATAATCGATCTTAGCTTGCTCAGGCGTCATATATCGATTCGCATTGCCTGCAAAGTAATCCTCAATTTCTGTCTCGCCAACGCTGAAGGCTTCGGCATTCAGGGGACGGGTTACGACACGAATTTTGCGTGTCTGGCTAGACAGGCTGGCAAACTGTTTCTCGCGATCGGGCACCGTAAAGGCGGTAACATTGACCGCAGTCTGCAACTGGCCCATGATTTGAGTTTGACGGAACTCCTGTTCAAAACCCCGAATCGAATATCCCACAGAAGCGAGCTGGGCCTCATAAATAGATTGGTCGAATTGACCATCAATCTGAAAATCCTGCTGCGCGCGAATTAACTCACCAAGCTGTTTTTTACTAATACTATACTGCTTTTTTAAGCTGTACTGACGCAGCGCTGTTTCCTCAATCATCTGGGTTAGTACCTGATTTTTGAGCAGGGTTTCATCGCCAAATGCTACCGGGATCGCGCCCCCAAAAGCCCTCGTCAAGCGCTGTCGATAATTGGCATAGGCTGTATCAAAGTTTTGTGCGCTGATATCTTCGCCGTTGACCGTAGCAGCAACTACCGCCTCGCCCCCACCGAGGTAGGAATTTACTCCCCAGAGCGCAAATGGGACGCTAATCAGGAATATAATGGCGTAGGCAATCCAGCCGGTTGTCTTATCTCTTATCGCTTGCAGCATGATAGATATTCACTACACGGGGCGGGTTAGTTTAGGAGAAAGCGCTACTAAATAGCGCTTTTATAGCTGGCGGAGTGGACGGGACTCGAACCCGCGACCCCCGGCGTGACAGGCCGGTATTCTAACCAACTGAACTACCACTCCTGATCAGTAAATGGTGGGTGCTGAGGGGATCGAACCCCCGACCCTCGCCTTGTAAGGGCGATGCTCTCCCAGCTGAGCTAAGCACCCGGTCGCTGAAGGCGCGCTAGTTTACAGCGTCTTTCAGGGCTTTGCCAGCCTTAAATGCCGGAACATTTGATGCCTTAATCTGGATGGTTTCACCAGTGCGAGGATTACGTCCGGCGCGAGCTTCACGGTGACGAACGAGGAAAGTTCCAAAGCCAACCACGGTTACCTGATCACCAGATTTCAGCGCTTCAGTAACAGTAGCGATAACGCCATCAACGGCACGAGCAGCATCGGCTTTACTCATTTCAGTTTTATTCGAAACAGCATCAATTAGTTCAGATTTATTCATTATATTTTTCCATTGGTTTAGTTGTAGAAATACTATCCACACTACGGATAGGTAAAAAAGTCAAACTTTATTGGTATTATTTACTGTAGATGATCGTCTATCACATCTCCGATCCATCTCCCCAGAGCTGCGAATTAAACCAACAGGAGCCCTGAGGGTCAACCTAAATCAGGTAAAAAATGAAAAATTACCATAATAATTATCTCATTTTATCAATGTGCCCTAACCCCGGTCGATTTTTTCTCCTTTTCTTTCGCTTTAGGTGTACTTGCAGCTTGCTCTGATGTCGACGGTGCCGGCGTGGGTTGGTGTGCAAGCGCCACTTCCAGCACCTGATCAATCCAGCGAACTGGAATTATTTTCAGTTTGGCCTTGATATTGTCAGGGATCTCAACAAGATCTTTCTCATTTTCCTGGGGTATTAACACGGTGGTAATGCCACCCCGATGCGCAGCCAAAAGTTTTTCCTTCAATCCACCAATCGGCAATATTTCACCACGCAGGGTAATTTCCCCAGTCATTGCCACTTCGGCTTTTACCGGAATTTCAGTCAATGCCGAAACCAGTGCCGTACACATGCCAACACCGGCACTCGGGCCATCTTTTGGTGTCGCACCTTCAGGTACATGAATATGTATATCCTTGTTTTCATTGAAGTCAGGCTTGAGACCGAGCGCATGGGCCCGACTTCGTACCACCGTTAATGCCGCCTGGATAGACTCTTTCATGACATCACCCAGTTGCCCGGTTTGCACAAACTTGCCTTTTCCATCAACCACTGCCGATTCAATCGTAAGCAATTCACCACCGACTTCGGTCCAGGCAAGGCCGGTAACCTGCCCGACCTGATCTTTGTTTTCGGCGGAGCCAAATCGAAAGCGCTTAACACCCAGGAATTTGCTGATATTGTTTGAGGTCACAGTGATCTTTTTAAGCGATGGTTTGAGCAGCATGCTCTTAACCGTTTTGCGGCAGATCTTGGATATTTCTCGTTCCAGATTTCTGACCCCGGCTTCGCGCGTATATCGCTGAATAATTTCACGTATCGCACTTTGCTTGATAACGATTTCATCGTCCTTCAGACCATTTTCCTTAATTTGTTTGGGCACCAGATATTTCATTGCTATATTCAGTTTTTCATCTTCCGTGTAACCAGGAATACGGATTACTTCCATGCGATCCAGCAACGGGCCTGGAATATTCATACTATTCGAAGTGGCTACAAACATGACGTCCGAAAGATCAAAATCGACCTCCATGTAATGATCGGAAAAGGTATGGTTTTGTTCCGGATCGAGTACCTCCAGTAAGGCGGATGCAGGGTCACCGCGAAAATCCATCGCCATCTTGTCGATCTCGTCGAGCAGGAAGAGTGGGTTTCGCACCTTAACCCTCGACAGGTTTTGAATAATTTTACCCGGCATCGAGCCGATATAAGTCCGCCTGTGTCCGCGAATCTCGGATTCATCACGTACGCCGCCAAGCGACATTCGTGAAAACTTGCGATTGGTAGCACGCGCAATTGATCGACCCAGCGAGGTTTTGCCTACGCCCGGAGGACCTACCAGGCAAAGAATCGGGCCCTTCAGTTTGCGTACGCGTTGCTGCACGGCGAGATACTCAAGAATGCGCTCCTTGACCTTTTCGAGCCCGTAATGATCTTCCTCGAGCACCTGCTCCGCCGCCGCCAGATCACGTCTAATTTTCGACCTTTTCTTCCAGGGAACGCTGACCAGCCAATCGATATAATTTCTCACCACGCTGGCCTCAGCGGACATAGGCGACATCATTTTAAGCTTGTTGAGCTCCGAGTCGGCTTTTTCACGAGCGTCTTTGGACATACCGGACTTTTCAATCTTGTTCGCCAAATCGTCGACTTCGTTGGGTGCGTCTTCCATATCACCCAGCTCTTTCTGAATGGCTTTCATCTGCTCATTCAAATAGTACTCGCGTTGACTTTTTTCCATTTGCTGTTTGACGCGACCGCGGATTCTTTTCTCGATTTGCATTAAATCGATTTCGCCCTCGATCTTGCTCATGATGTGTTCGATGCGTTCACGAGGATCCTGGATTTCGAGGATTTCCTGCTTTTCCTCGAGCTTCAGAGACATATGCGCGGCTATCGTATCGGCAAGCCGGCTAGGATCATCGATACCGGACAGGGATGTCAGAATTTCAGGCGGCACTTTCTTGTTAAGTTTGACATACTGATCGAATAGATTCAGTACGGAGCGTAGCAGTACCTCTGCCTCACGGTCATCGGCAAGCACCGGTTTTTCCAGAACCTGGGTCGATGCCGAGAAGTACTCATTGGTTTCCAGAATACTGTCGATAACTACACGCTCACCACCCTCTACCAGCACCTTAATCGTGCCATCGGGAAGTTTGAGCATTTGCAGGATAGTGGACAGAGTTCCAATCTGATATAAATCCGTATGCGAGGGATCATCTACTTCGGCATTTTTTTGCGCCAGGAGCAAAATCTTTTTATTGTCGGCCATTGACGCTTCGAGCGCCAGGATCGACTTTTCCCGTCCTACAAATAGCGGGATTACCATGTGTGGGTAAACCACGACATCACGCAGCGGTAAAACTGGAATCAGCTGTCTGTTGGGTGTTTCCGCAAGCGGTGATATTTGGGAATCTGTCATTATTGCCTCGAGGACCAGGTGTCAGGTTTATATGGGTCTGGAACCCTTCAATTCAACCCTGACTGTGGGCATTTAAATCAGAAGGGACAACCCTGCTATTCGTCTGAAGCTACTCGCTGCATCTCGCCACCCTCGTAAATCACGTAGGGTTGGGCTTTACCGTCGATGACGGCAGCGTCTACGACTATTTTGCTGACGTTTTCCATTGCCGGCAAATCGTACATGATATCCAGCAGCGTATTTTCCAGGATGGTGCGCAACCCACGTGCACCGGTTTTTCTTTTCATCGCTTTTACTGCGACGGCATTAAGAGAATCAGGGCGGAACTCAATTTCACAGCCCTCGATTTCAAACATTTTCTGGTACTGCTTGGTAATTGCATTCTTGGGTTCGGTGAGAATTTTCACCAACGCATCTTCATCCAGTTCTTCGAGTGTTGCGACTACCGGTAGTCTGCCGACAAATTCGGGGATCAATCCATATTTGATCAAATCCTCTGGCTCTACATTACAGATGATTTCGCCGAACAGGCTCTCTTTATCCTTGCTTTTGACGTTGGCTCCGAAACCGATACCGCCTTTTTCAGACCGATTCAGTATAACCTTATCAAGCCCCGAGAATGCCCCGCCACAGATAAATAAGATTTTCCCCGTGTCTACCTGCAAAAACTCCTGTTGAGGGTGTTTTCGACCGCCCTGGGGGGGCACAGAGGCAATCGTACCCTCGATTAGTTTCAGTAAGGCTTGCTGTACGCCTTCTCCCGACACATCACGGGTAATAGACGGGTTATCCGATTTGCGTGAAATTTTGTCAATTTCATCAATATAGACAATCCCGGTTTGTGCTTTTTCAACATCATAATCACACTTCTGCAAGAGCTTCTGGATGATATTTTCGACATCTTCCCCCACGTAACCGGCTTCGGTCAGTGTCGTCGCATCGGCTATTGCGAAGGGAACGTTCAACAGACGGGCGAGGGTCTCCGCAAGTAATGTCTTACCGGACCCGGTAGGCCCGATCAGCAGAATGTTACTTTTGGACAGTTCGATGTCGTCCTTGATATGCCCTACTTCGAGGCGCTTATAGTGATTATACACGGCAACCGCAAGCACTTTCTTGGCGCGGCCCTGGCCGATTACATACTCATCCAGAACATCGTAAATTTCATGAGGTATTGGTAGCTTGCTATCGGAATCTTCGCCTTTTTCGTTTATCTCTTCCCTGATAATATCGTTGCAAAGATCAACGCATTCGTCGCAGATGAAAACCGAAGGACCCGCTATCAACTTTCGCACTTCGTGCTGGCTCTTGCCGCAAAAAGAGCAATATAATAATTTCTCGTCTTTATTGGACTTGTCGCTACTCATATCTACTACCGCTTGCTGGCCGAAACAGGCAAATTAACAACTCCGAAATAAACAAATATCCCTTAATTGATAATATTAGACCAAACCGGCGAGTACAACTGAAAATATCACTAATTATACTTATTCTTTGTCGTTTGATTGTTCTTCGTCATTTGAGCGAGACGTTAAAACCTGATCAATCAAACCGTACTCGACCGCATCCTGCGCACTCATGAAATTGTCTCGCTCGGTATCCCTGTCGATCACCGATTCTTTCTGGCCGGTATGCTTTGCGAGCAACTTGTTTAGACGCGCTCGTACTGCCAGGATTTCTTTTGCGTGAATCTCAAAGTCGGTGGCCTGCCCCTGGAATCCGCCCAGAGGCTGATGGATCATCACACGTGAATGCGGTAAGCCATAACGCTTACCGGCGCAACCACCGGCCAGCAAAATGGCACCCATACTCGCGGCCTGCCCGGTACACAGGGTACTCACGTCGGGTTTTATAAATTGCATCGTATCGTAGACCGCAAGCCCCGCTGAAACTGCTCCGCCCGGGCTGTTGATATAGAGGGATATGTCTTTATCGGGATTTTCCGATTCAAGATATAACAGTTGCGCGACAATCAAATTTGCCATGTGATCTTCGATTGGGCCGACCACGAAGATCACGCGTTCTTTCAATAAGCGCGAGTAAATATCATAGGCGCGCTCACCACGGGCCGACTGTTCAACAACCATCGGTACCAGATTTGCCTGTATATCGTCCCTGCTCCGGCTGGTCGAAATTATTCCCGCCGTCATGTTAAATTCACTCATCAGGTTTCCTGTTGATTAACTGGATTTATCCATCATTTCTTCGAAACTGGTTTCTTTTTCAGTTACCCTGGCCTTACTCAATATATGGCTCACAACCTGATCTTCAAGTACCATTGCCTCGAGACTGGTTCGAGCATCCTTGTTCTGGCGATAATAATCCATCATCTGCTCGGGTTGCTCATAGGCAGCGGCCATTTCTGTCAAGGTCGATTCGAGTAAATTCTGGTCAAGCTGAATATTTTCACTCTTGATGACTTCCCCGAGTAATAATCCGGTTCGAACACGTTTACCGGCTTCTTCTTCAAACAACTGGTCAGGAATACTAGAAGCATCGAAAGAGTCCATATCCTTACCCATGCGCTCCGCGGCCTGCATTTTCAACGATCTCACTTCTTCCGTGACCAATGCCGATGGTACATTTATCTGGTTTTCTTCGAGCAAACCCGCCAGTGCTATCTGTTTCATATACAGCTTTAGTTTTTGTGCGAGTTCCTTATCCATATTGGCACGGATATCGGCACGAAACTTTTCCAGGTCACCGTCTTCTACGCCAAAAGACTTAGCCAGTGATTCATCAATTTCCGGCAGTATTGCCTCTGATACGCGGGTTGCATTCAAGGAGAATTCAGCCGTTTTACCGGCGACTTCCTTACCGTGGTAGTCCTCCGGAAAATTAACTTCAACCAGCTTTTCCTCTCCCGCCAAAATACCTTTAAGGCCAGCCTCAAATTCCGCCAGCATCTGGCCGGCGCCAATTTCTACGGCCATATCTTTTCCGGCACCGCCTTCGAATAGTTCACCATCAATTCGGCCTTCAAAATCAACTAACACCTGATCACCTTTATCCGCCGCGCGGCTGACTTCACTCCACTCCTTACGTTGCTCGCGAAGTTTCTGGATCATTGTTTCCAGGTTTTCATCGTTAATTTTAACTATCGGTTTTTCAATTGTGATGCTCTCGAAATTGATTTTTTCTATCTCGGGATATATCTCGAAGGTTGCCGTATAGGACATGTCTTCCTTACCTTCCGAGTTAACCGATTCAATATTTGGCATACCGGCCGGTCGAACGTTTTCCTGCGTAATAGCCTGGTGATATGACGACTCGATAACATCGCCGATCACTTCCTGGCGGACATGCCCGCCAAACTTTTGCTGTACGACTTTCAATGGCACCTTACCTGGTCGAAAGCCATCGATTTTCACAGTTTTGCGTAAATCGTTAAGCTTTTTTGCGACTGCCTGGGCCACAGTCTCAGAAGGAACCTGAACCGTCATTCGACGTTCCAGACCTTCCAGGGTTTCTATTGATACTTGCATGTTGAAATCTCGTGATTTTCGATATAGGGGTTTTTCACCGGGTGATTGCCTGGATCATGGATTATCAACCCATACTCCCGGCCAAAATGGTGCGAAAGGAGAGACTCGAACTCTCACATCAAAGATACTAGAACCTAAATCTAGCGCGTCTACCAATTCCGCCACTTTCGCACATAACTTGCTTTCATTGCGCTAATTATATTGGCTAACAAGGGATTAACCAGCATTTTTATCAGCGTCATATCATGGCTGACGCAAAACCTGCTCCGAGAACCTGATACCTGTCTCCAGGTATTAAAAAAATGGGGTGGACGATGGGGATCGAACCCACGACAACAAGAATCACAATCTTGCACTCTACCAACTGAGCTACGCCCACCATAAAAAATGGCACGCCCGGCAGGATTCGAACCTGCTACCCTCGGCTTAGAAGGCCGATGCTCTATCCAAATGAGCTACGGGCGCAGAATAACCTTATTAATCCTACCGCACGAGCGGAATACTTTATCGAGCCTCTGCTATCAATTTAAATGAGCTACGGGCGCAGTAACCTCAATAACTAATCCTACCGCACGAGCGGAAAACTTTACCGGGCCTCCTGCTATCAATTTAAATGAGCTACGGGCGCAGTAACCTTACAATTATCCTGCCGCACGAGCGGAAAACTTCACCAGGTCTCCTGCTATCAGTCCTGGAGCTGATTTTTCAACAGTGTCGATACTAATTTACTATCCTGTTCATGGACTAAAATTTCGCACCGACCTTTAATAACTGGTCGGGGTGGAGAGATTCGAACTCCCGACCCACTGCTCCCAAAGCAGTTGCGCTACCAGGCTGCGCTACACCCCGAAATCTGCATATTAGCAAGGCGCGGAATCATACGCTGATCAAAAATAATCGTCAATTGAACATTGCCAAATAAGCCAAAAATTCACGAAAGCCTGTTGATGCCCGTTTGCCGACCGAAGAGCCATATGGCCCGTGAAACTTCAGGATCTGCGCCAGCGTGTGCCCTCGGCACTATCTTCAATACTGATACCAGCCGCACTCAGTTCATCGCGAATCCGATCCGCCGCCTCCCAGTCCCTGTTGTTACGGGCATCAAGCCGTTGTTGAATCATCGAATCGATATGCTCGTCGGCAAGACCCGCATCTCCGCCCACCTGCGACTTCATGTATTCTTCGGGATCGGTCTGGAGCAGGCCTATAATTCCAGCAAGATACTTCAATAGACTCGCCAAAGAATTAGCTTTTCCAGGATTGTCGGCTTTTTCCCGATTAATATCACGAACCAGGTCAAACAGCACCGCAACCGCGTTGGCCGTATTGAAATCATCATTCAGAGCTGTTTCAAATCGATCCTGGTAGTTCGAATTTTCGGGCACCTCGACAACCCGGGTATCAAGCAGGGCGCCGTAAAGTCTTTGCAGGGCGCTGCGCGCGTTATGCAACTGTTCTTCCGAGTAATTAAGCGGACTGCGATAATGACTGCCGATAATGAAATATCTGATTTCCTCGGCCTTGAAATCTTTTAATACGTCGCGTAAGACAAAAAAATTGCCTAACGATTTCGACATTTTCTCCTCATTCACCCGGACAAAACCATTGTGCATCCAGTAATTAACGAAGGTCTCTCCGGTGCAGCTTTCACTTTGAGCGAGTTCGTTCTCGTGATGCGGAAACTGTAAATCCTGCCCTCCTCCATGGATATCAAAATGATTACCGAGCATCTGTGTCGACATTGCCGAACACTCGATATGCCAGCCTGGTCTACCATCGCCAAAAGGTGATGGCCAGCTCGGTTCACCCGGTTTGGCCGACTTCCATAAAACAAAATCCAGCGGGGCTTTTTTAGCCGGATTCACATCAACTCGCTCGCCGGCGCGCAATTCATCCAATTTTTTGCCGGAAAGCCGGCCATAGGAATCGAAGGCCGCGACCGAAAAATAAACATCCTGATTTTCCGCCTGGTAGGCGTAATCCTTTTCCAGCAAGACATTGATCATGTTAATAATCGAATCGATATGGTCGGTTGCTTTGGGTTCGTGGTCGGGCCGCAGAACTCCCAGGGCATCCGCATCTTCACGCATTGCCTCAATAAACCGATGTGTCAGTACGCTATAGTCTTCCCCGTTCTCATTGGCACGATTTATTATCTTGTCGTCGATATCGGTAATATTGCGCACATACTCGACCTCGTAGCCGAGATGCCGGAGAAATCGGTAAACCACATCAAAGACTACGAGTACCCGCGCATGGCCAATATGGCAATAGTCGTAAACCGTCATTCCGCACACATACATCCGTACCTGGCCCGGCACGATTGGAGTAAAGAGTTCCTTGCGCCTGGTTAAACTATTGTAAATAGTGAGCATTCTGGTAATTCTCGCCTTGCTGTATACAAATATAAGATAGTTGACAACATCATAGTGTCGTAACTGCCGACATGGCCGATCATAAATCAAACACGGTAGAGTGTAAGATATCGAAACGAACTGTGAAACCGTAAATTATGCCAGAAGCAAAACTGCCTTTTATCAACATTGCTACTGGCCTTCCATCTGTTGAGACAAAACAGTAGAATCCGCGTATCTGTTAACTACCGGATTACCGATGAAAAATACGTTACTTCCATTAGCGGTCGTACTTATTGCGATTCTATCTCTGGTTTCATTCTCTACAATTAAAGGTGCCCAGCCCATGAACGACGAATCCGCGAATAACCCACAAGTGCTATTAGAAACGACAATGGGTAACATCACTATTGAACTGGATTTGAAAAACGCACCCGATACCGGTGCCAATTTTCTCGCCTATGTCGATGACGGCTACTTCGTCGACACTATATTTCATCGCGTGATACCCAACTTCATGGTTCAGGGTGGCGGTATTACCTCAGACATGGGAGATAAACCAAGCAAGCGGGCGCCTATTAAAAACGAAGCCAACAATGGTTTGAAAAATGAGCGCGGCACCCTCGCGATGGCGCGTACCGGTGACCCTCATTCGGCCACTTCCCAGTTTTTCATCAATCACAATGACAATGGATTTCTCGATTTCAGCAGTGAATCAGCACAGGGCTGGGGTTACGCGGTGTTCGGCAAGGTTGTCGATGGCATGGACGTAGTAGATGAAATTGCCCGGGTACAAACAGGCAACAGTGGGGGGCATCAGGATGTCCCGCTAGAAACCATTACCATCACCGGAGCCAGTCGCCTCTGAGCAGATCCTGAATGACTGATGAGTATTTGTTTATTTCGGACTGTCATCTGGACAGGTCGAGGCCTGACATATCGGAGCATCTGGCTGATTTTTTAGTTAACCGGGCATCAAGCGCCCGGTTTTTATACATCCTCGGCGACCTGTTTGAGGTTTGGCTGGGTGATGACGATCCGGCTACGGATCTTAGCGGCATTATTGCCGGCTTGAAAAAACTGTCGATAACTACGAGTATATTTTTTCTCGCTGGAAATCGTGATTTTCTCGTCGGTGATCGTATCGCAGAAAGGGCTGGATTTAAAATTTTGACCGAACCCGTTAGTTTGAGCCTGGGCGGTCAGCGCGTCATCTTACTGCACGGCGATATTCTCTGTAGCGATGATCATGATTACCAGGCTTTCCGCCTGCAGGTGAGGAGCCCTGACTGGCAATCTGATTTTTTGCAAAAACCCCTGGCAAAACGTCAGCAAATTGCGACAGGCCTGCGGGCCGATAGCAAGGCCGCGATGTATGATAAATCCCTTGAAATCATGGACGTGAATCGAGAAACAGTAGATTCATATTTCCAGCAACATGGCGCCGAGATAATCATTCACGGCCATACTCACAGGCCGGGGGTCCATCGATACACTGAATCAGCTACCCGCTATGTGCTTGGTGACTGGAATCCACGACCGAGCTATCTTAGCTGGTCTGAAAGCTCCGGATTCAATTTGCACGATGAAAGAGTCACGCCTGGTAACCCGCATGTTGCGTGAAGACTACCCGGATCAACCCAGTTCCATCGCCTTCAACTCGTCAGCTTCGAAACCGGCTTCCAGTCTTGCCGGCCAGTTAAAAGGCCCGCGTAATTTCCCTTTTAAATAGTGGTCGACGAGCTCACGAAAAGTATCGATAGCATCAAGCTGGCGCTGCTTACACAAATATCGATACCAGTAGTTGCCAATACGCACATGCCCTACTTCGTCGCCATAAATTACCTGCAGGATTTCTACCGCCCGATGGTCACCTATATTTGAAAACCGCGTTATCATTCCCGGCGTGACGTCGAGACCACGAGCTTCCATCACCCGCGGCACCAGGGCCATTCGATGTAACACGTCTTCGCGGGTTTTACATACCATCTGCCAGAGACCGTTATGGGCATCCAGTTCCCCGTAAAATGATCCGCTATCTCTCAGGTATTGATTCAGCAGGTTAAAATGGCGACATTCCTCGCTCGCTACGAGTAGCCAGTCCGTTACAAACTGGTCCGGCATTTGTCGAAACCGATAGGCTGCATCGAGCGCAATATTGATCGCATTAAACTCGATGTGGGCGATAGCGTGCATCAAACCAACTCGCCCCGCATCACTTGAAGTCGAACGCCGACTCAGTTTGCGCGGATCTACCAGTCGCGGTAAATCGGGCCGGCCCGGAATTTCAATCGGCTGGATTACCTGCCCTGTGCCGCGGATCAGCTTGCCATCGCACCAGCGCCGATACAGCTTATCGACAGCTTCAGATTTTTGCGATGGATTTTGCTCCAGCAAGACATCCTCGATCTGCCGATATACATCGTCTGTCATTATCGGTTAAGCATCCAGGGCCTGCCCCAGGTCGGCAATGATATCGTCTATCGACTCGAGGCCGACGGCTACCCTGATCAGGCCTTCACTAATCCCGGTTTGTTGTTTTTGCTCGTCGCTAAGCCGGCCGTGGGTAGTAGTCGCGGGATGCGTAATGGTAGATTTAACGTCGCCAAGATTAGCCGTAATCGACAGTATGTTAATTTTATCGATGACTCTCCAGGCCTTGTCGCGCCCGCCCCTGACCACAAATGATACTACCCCGCCGAATCCACTTTGCTGTTTTTTCGCGAGTTCGTGTTGCGGGTGTGAAGCTAATCCCGGGTGGTATACCGTCTCTACGCGCGCATGATCCGACAAATACTGAGCCAGCAGGAGCGCGTTTTCAGAATGCGCCTTCATGCGCAGAGACAGGGTTTCGAGTCCCTTCAACGCTACCCAGGCGTTAAACGGGCTCATGGTCGGGCCGGTCGAGCGGAGGACGCCAAATATTTCCTCGCCAACAAGCTTCTGCCCACCAACTACAGCACCCCCGACTATCCTGCCCTGCCCGTCCAGGTACTTGGTAGCCGAGTGAACTATCAGGTCTGCCCCGAGTTGCAGGGGTTTTTGCAGGGCCGGGGTACAAAAACAATTATCGACGACGAGCAGGCAGCCATGGCCATGAGCGAGATCTGCAAGCGCTGCAATATCGACTATTTCAGTCAATGGATTAGAGGGTGTCTCGACAAACAACAGGCGCGTGTTGGGCCGGATTGCGGCTTTCCAGGCACTTAAATCGGTTAAATCAACAAAGCTCGTCTCTATGCCAAAACGGGGTAGATATTTGTCGAACAATACCGTCGTGGTGCCAAAGATCGAGCGCGACGAAACCAGGTGATCGCCACTACTGAGTAAGCCGATACATATTGCCGTAATTGCCGCCATGCCGGATGCGGTGGCAACGCAGCTTTCGCCGCCTTCCAGCGCAGCAAGTCGTTTTTCAAAAATTTGTACGGTAGGATTGGTGAAGCGCGCATAAATATTGCCTGGCTCGTCACCACTAAATCGAGCCGCAGCCTGTGCCGCACTGTCAAACACAAAACTCGAAGTGGCGAAGATAGGTTCTGCATGCTCATTTTCCGCCGTACGCCGGTGGCCGGAACGCACCGCCAGCGTATCGAAATGATAGGATGTTTCTGTCACGATTCTGCTCCCAGAAAAAGCTCGGGAGAGGGATAGGAATAAACCAGGGACTTATGACCACCCTCTTTAGCACATTTATAGTGCAACTCTATCTGGATAGAATTGCCAGCGCCTGCAAGCCGAGAAACAAATCAGCGCTGTAGCAGGACATTAAGGCCATGCACCCGCTATGTCAAGAATCAATCGATTGTTTTTCGAGCCATTTTCCACTTCAGGCTGTGTGCTACCGGCATTGTGAACTTAGCGTATCAGTACCAGGTCGTTCACCAGGACAGCGTCAAATAGTTCGATGACATCCTTATTCGCCATCCGGATACAGCCGTGCGAGACTGGCTCGCCAATTCGTCTTTCATCCGAGGTTCCATGAATATAGATGTAGCGTGAGAAACTGTCATTTACCCCGTCTTTGTTTAACCCGGGTTCTAATCCATCCAGCCACATAATCCGTGAAGTTATCTCATCCTTTTCTCGATTATCGGTATTTTTACAGATTCGGCCGCTGGCTTCGCGTGCCTCGAATATCATTCCTGGTGGCGCACCGTCACCAATTTTCTGCTTGATCCGATGAATTCCTGATGGAGTTTTGTAGCTGTCGAGCCGGTTGCCGAGACCATTGGCGGCGGTCGAAATCGAAAAGGATTTATTTTCGAGCTCGTCTATGTTGATCCAGTGCAGGGTTTGTTTGCCCGAGTCAATGTAAATAAAAGGCCGCTCCTTAGCCAGGGTCGGGTGACCACCCAGTTTGCCAGCAAGCTCCCGATTGATATCCCGCCACAACATCAGGTATTATTGTGCAGGTCCATACCGATAACATTGAGTGATTCATCACCATTGTCTTTCGCCGCATCATTTCGAATGTTCCGAATTTTGTCCAGATAATCATCGTCGATGGTTCGCGTCACATACTTGCCGTTAAAACACGAACAGTCAAATTCGGTAATCGCACGATTACCTTTTTGTACGGCGTCGATTAAATCGTCCAGATCCTGATAAATTAACCAGTCGGCGCCAATTATGTTTGCAATTTCCGACTCGGTGCGATCATGCGCGATGAGTTCCTCCGCCGCCGGCATGTCGATACCATAAACATTGGGATAACGAACCGGGGGCGCTGCAGAGGCAATATAGACCTTGTTAGCGCCGGCATCGCGTGCCATTTGAATAATCTGTTGTGAGGTGGTACCACGTACGATCGAATCGTCGACCAGTAAAACATTCTTGCCTTTGAACTCGATATCGATTGGGTTCAATTTTCGGCGTACTGACTGCTTGCGCAATTTTTGACCCGGCATGATGAAGGTCCGGCCTATATAACGGTTCTTGATAAAACCCTCGCGGTACTTGACGCCGAGATGGTATGCCAACTCCATTGCAGAGGGCCTGCTCGTATCCGGTATGGGAATCACTACATCGATATCATGATCGGGCATTTGCCGAAGAATTTTACGCCCCAGTTTCACTCCCATTCGTAACCGGGCCTTGTAGACATAAATATCATCGATAATCGAATCGGGTCTGGCCAGATAGACATATTCAAAAATGCAGGGATGCAGCGCACTCACCTGGGCACATTGCTTTAGATGAATATTACCTTCATTATCGATATAGATGGCTTCGCCGGGTTTCAAATCGGCAACCAGGTCGTAACCAGACGCCTGCAACGCGACACTTTCCGAGGCGAGCATGTATTCCGGGCCTCTCTCGGTTTCACGCTTACCGTAGACGATAGGCCTTATCCCGGAAGGGTCACGAAAGCCGAGAATACCTTTACCGGTGAGCATCGCTACTACCGCATAGGCGCCCTCGAGACGCGCATGGGTTTCACTCACCGCGCTAAAAATTTCCTCGGCGTTGAGATTAAGTGTGCCCGACTTATGCAATTCATGCGCCAGCACATTTAAAAGCACCTCGGAATCTGACTCGGTATTGATATGCCTTAAATCCGATTGGTACAATTCTCGCTTCAACTCGTCAACATTGGTTAAATTGCCATTGTGCGCGAGTGTAATTCCGTAGGGCGAATTGACATAAAATGGTTGCGCCTCCGCCGAAGAAGAACAGCCTGCGGTCGGATAGCGAACATGGCCTATACCCATATTACCAACCAACTCGAGCATATGGCGGGTATGAAACACATCGCTCACCTGCCCATTGCCCTTACGTAAACTCAGCTTATTGCCATCGCATACCACTATTCCGGCGGAGTCCTGCCCTCTATGCTGAAGCACCAGCAAACCATCATAGATAACCTGTGCTATCTGTTGATGACTAACGATTCCTATAATTCCACACATGGTTGAAGCTTCTCAGATTATCAGGCACACAATCGCCAGCTAAGGTTTTCTCATTAAGTTCAGGGATTTCCGGATTTATATTGAAAATTTACCCGCAATATCCTCTGGCAGTACGTCCTTGATCCAGCTAGCCATACTGTCAAAATATTCAATCATGGTGGATTCCTTCCACCAGGGCTCTGAAGGCATCGGCGTCATTCCCGCGAGCAACACCAGTATTATTACTATGAGCACCCCTCGTGCGGCACCAAACACTACACCAAGACTCTTATCAGTTCCAGAAAGACCTGTTTTCGACACCAGTTGACTCGCCATGAAATTGATAATTGCACCGATAATCAGGCTGCTAACAAACAGAATAGCGAAGCTACTGCCAGTCCGAATTGTGGGCGATTCAATATAGGGTTCGAGGAGTTCGGACAGCGGCGTAAAATAGGTTAATGCGATAAATCCAGCAAACAGCCAGCTTGCCAGGGAAATCGATTCCTTGACGAATCCTCTGACCAGGCTGATTAACGCCGATATGGCAATTATCGCGATTATGATTAGATCAACCCAACTCATGAGGCGCTCCGTATCGGCTGAAATGTTGAGAAGGCATTAAAGTGAGGTTTAAATAGAACATGAATCGGCACTGCGCGTAAATCATTTCTCATATAGCATAACCAGGCCATCGATATCGTGTTTCGCTTTCAGTTTATTTAACGCAATATTTGCCTTTTCGCGTTTCACAAATGGACCGAGTCGCACTCGATAAATTACCTGGCTATCAATATGGAACTGCTCGACAAACACGGCGGCGATGTTTGATTTGCGCAATTTATCGCGCTGTACCAATGCCTTCGGCTTATCCTTGAAACTGGCCACCTGCAAAACCCAGGTATCACCGCCTGTCTTTGCAGCATCCGACTTCGCAGCTGATTTCTTGGCAACATCCCGGTCAGTTTTTTGTGCTAACGTGGTCGAACTCGAACCCTCATCCCTTGCAATTTTGTTAGTGCTAGAGGCCTCATCGGCCACCTGCGACTGCAATTCGGGCAGCTCTTCAACTTTGCTGTGCAACTCAACAATCTTCTGCTCAAACTCCGGATTAAATTTACTCACAGGCGGCGGCGGTATCACCACTTCAAGGGTGTTTTGCTGCACACCGGAGCCGTCCAGAATCATCGGCAAAAATATCACTGCCAATGCAAATATGACGGTTATGCCTACCAGGCGTTGTTTGGTATTTTGATCCACGTCAGTGCTATGTTAAATAACTGTTTATAGTATCGAGGCCATAATAAACGGTGAAAATGAAGTGTAACTGGCTATCCGCCGAGAGGCTAAGAAATTACCGCTGCCGCAGGCATGGCCTTCAGTCTGACTGCTTAGGCAAATTTTATCCACTGACATCACCTCAAAAAGAGTACCAGAATTTTACACGACATTTATGAGACTGCTCGAAGAAAAAACTCGACCGTAGCAAACGACCCAGTAACCAGCATTATATCCTGATTACGTAAAGATGACAGTGCGGTATCGATAGCAATTTCAGCCTTCTCGAACTTTTCGGCTACCGTTACCTGTGAAGTGATCCTCTGTGCTAACGCATCTGCGCTCAGACCCCGATCACAGTCCAGGGAGAGTAACCACCAGCTATCCGCGACCTGCTCAAATTCTGTGACAAATTCCAGGCTTTGCTTATCCTCAAGCATTCCAAGCAATACCACTATTCGGCCCGCCGGATTTTTTATCGATACCAAATTCTCCGCTATCGCGCGGGCAGCGTCCGGATTGTGGCCAACATCAATATATACTTCTGCGGCCAATTTTGTCTGCAAGCGCTGGAACCGTCCTGCCAGTTGGGTACCGGTAAAATAATCGGCCACCGACTGGGGCTGGTATTGCTTCAGTGGCAATAACAGGCTAAGTCCGGCAACAACACCCGCGAGATTTTGCAGTTGGTGCTTTCCCGGCAAAGGCGGAGTCAGGCTAAAATGAAGATCAGGCCCATCCCAGTCGTAATGGTCGGCTATATCCGCTTCATGAATGAAGAAATCCCGCCCATATTGCAGGCTCGGGCAAGCGAGTCGATCGATTTCATCGAGCACCGACCGCGGTGGCTGAACATCGTTGCAAACAACCGGAACCCGGCTTCGCAGCACGCCGGCCTTTTCAAATCCTATTTTTTCGCGGCTATCGCCCAACCAGTTCTGGTGATCGACACTAATACTGGTCAAATGCACCAGGTCAGGGTCGATAATATTGACCGCATCGAGTCGGCCACCCAACCCAACTTCGAGAATGGCATAGTCTGGTTGATGTTTTTGGATTAACCAGAGTGCGGCCAGGGTTCCAAACTCAAAATAAGTTAAAGCAGTGTTCTGTCTCGCCGATTCAACCGCCGCAAACGCCTCGCAAAGCGGTTCATCGTCAACCGGCAGGGTATCCAGCTTAATACGTTCGTTGTAGCGTAGTAAATGAGGTGAGGTGTAGCTCGCAACCGAGAACCCGGCACTGGACAACCAGTTTTCATAGCAGGCAACGGTCGAACCCTTGCCATTGGTACCCGCCACCGTAATAACCTTGCCGGCGATAGATTTAATATAAAGACGGCCCGCAACTTCAGACACCCGATCAAGTCCCAGATCGATCGCCTTTACATGCAAGCGAAGTTGCCAATCCAGCCACTGATTCAGCGAATCAAAGCGCATATCGTTTTTACAACCAACAAATATCCGACTGATACCGCTCGACGGTCACCGGTATAGGGATGTATCTCATTGAATTTAAGGGTTTTTTGTACTAGGGTGTGGCATGACCCATCATCATCGTACAAAGCGAACTGATCTTTTCACGCAGCGCACGCCGGTCTACTATCATATCGATCGCACCGTGTTCGAGTAGGAATTCACTGCGCTGAAAACCATCGGGTAGCGTTTCACGTACTGTTTGCTCAATCACGCGCGGTCCCGCAAACCCAATTAGTGCATTGGGTTCGGCGATATGAATATCACCCAACATAGCCAGGCTAGCCGAAACCCCCCCCATTGTCGGATCAGTTAAAACACAGATGTATGGAATACTTCGCTTTGACAGTCGCGTCAGCGCCGCACTGGTTTTTGCCATTTGTAATAGTGAAAACAGGGCCTCCTG